>NZ_JABEMA010000006.1 GCF_013004605.1 Pseudokineococcus marinus | reverse complement strand
GTCCTGGGCCTGACCGGCGCGCTGACGGACTCGATCATCCGGTGGGGCATCGCCGGCAGCGTCGAGGAGACCACCGGAGCGCTCAACGACGCCATCGCGGCGGGCAACTCCGCGCAGATGGTCGGCGGCGCCGCCGTCGCCATCATCCTGTTCATGTGCCTGATCCTGGCGCTGCTGCTGGTCTTCGTCGTACTGCTGGTCATGCTCGTCACGCTGTACCTGACCGGCGTGCTGATCCCGCTGTCGCTGGTGTGGCTGGTCCACCCGAGACAGCGGTCCAAGGGCCTCAAGATCCTGATGGTCTGGCTGGGCATCTGCTTCTCCCACGTCCTGCTGTTCCTGCTGCTGGGCGTGGCCTTCCGCATGGTCGGCAACCTGGCGACCGAGTGGGACGAGCCGGGCATGGTGATCCTGACGAACCTGGCCGTCGCGGTCATCGCCCTGCTGCTGGCGACGCTCTCGCCGGTCGCGCTGCTGAAGTTCGCGCCGATCGGTCCGGGCGGGGTCTCGACGGCGGGGCCGTCCCTGTCGGTGCCCGGTGGTAGCAGCGCCAGCGCTGGCCCGTCCTACCCGGAGTCCTCCTCGGACTCCCAGCTCGGGCAGATGTCGCGCGACACCGACGGCGGCGCCGACGCCAGCGCGGACACCGACAGCACCTCGACGTCGGCCACCGGCGGCCTCGCCGGGCGCCTGGACGACCAGAAGGCGTCGACGTCCTCGATGGAGGCCAGCGGCAGCGGCGGCGGCGGCGCGGCCGGCGAGGCCGCCGGTGCTGGGGCCGGCGCGGGTGCGGCTGCCGGTGAGGCCGGCGGCGCGGCGTCCAGCGCCGGGTCGACGGCCGCCTCGGGTGCCTCCGCGGCGGCTCCCGGCGTCGGGGTGGCGGCGGCCGCCGCCAACAGCGACGTCGAGGCCGGTCCCGGCGGGGCCGGCGGCAAGGGGCCGGACCCGATCGGTGCGCCGGCCACGGCCGGGGGGGACGCGGCGGAGACCGCCGACACCGGTGCCCCCGGCGAGAGCTCGGGCAGCGCGACTGCTGGTCTCGCGGAGGCCGGCGGCCAGACGCAGGAGACCGGCGACAAGGTCACCTCGGCCGGGTCTCTGGCGATGGCCTCGGGCGCCGGGGCCCCGGTGGGCGTGGGCCTGATGGCCGCAGGCCAGGGGATGAAGGCGGCCGGTGCCGCGGTCTCCAAGACCGCGCAGGCCGCCCAGAGCGCTGGCGACCTGGCCGGCGAGCAGATGGACCACGGCGCCGACGACAGCGCCGCCGACGGGAAGGAGTAGGGACGTGCAGACCCGCACCCTCGGCGGTGAGGCCGGAAGTCGCGGCTTCTTCGGCGGCACCCAGGGCAAGACCCGCACCGTCGGGCTGATCGTCGTTGGCATCGCCGGGGCCGTGGCCACGATCACGCTCCAGACCCCGGGACTGATCGCCACGGTCGTGGCGGCCGCGGTGGTCTACGTGGCCACGATGCGCACGCACCGCGGCTCCCCGCTGGTGCGCTTCCAGGCCCGCCAGCGGTGGGCCGAGCGCCAGCGCACCGGCACCGTCGACTTCGCCCCCGTGGCCACGCGCCCGGACGACGTCGACGGCACCCCGCGCGGGCGCGGCCGGGCCGCCAAGGCGCAGGCCGCCCGGGAGTGGGCGCGCTACCGGGACTGGCCCGACGGCGCCGAGGGGATGCACTGGCTCCAGCGCGGCCGCGGTGAGCCGGGCATCGCCTGGCACACCCCCACCGGGGAGGACGCCTACCTGTCGGTGGCCTTCGCGGTCGAGGGCCAGATCAGGGGCATGGAGTCCGACGCCTTCCTCGAGCTGGCGATGACGTCGTGGGGGGCGATGCTCGCCCGGTTGGGGTCCAAGGGGTCCCTGGCCAAGCGGGTGCAGTCCTTGACCCGGGTGGTGCCGGTCGACTCGGCCTACCACGAGGCGTGGGTGTGGTCCCAGCTCGACGACGCCGCCCCCAGGACCCTGGTGGAGTCCTACGACGAGGTGGTCACCCGGGTCTCGCGGTCAGGGCTGATGCAGCGGCACTACGTGGTGGCCCGCTGGCCCCTGACGCCGGACTTCATCGCTGAGGCCGCCCGCCGCGGCCCCGCCCAGGAGGGCTGGCGCCGGCTGATGAAGGCCCAGATCACCCAGGTCCGCTCCCAGCTCAAGGGGGCCAAGCTCGGACAGGTCACCCCGGTCTCGGCCGCGCAGCTCGCCGCGGTGCTGCGGCACATGCAGCAGCCGTCGTGGCCCATCGACCAGGCCGCGGACGTCGACATCGACGCCCCGTGGGCGCCCTCCCGCGACGAGTGGTCGGCCACGGTCACCAGCGGCGTCGACCCCGACGGCAACCCCGAGCAGTGGTGGCACCGCACGGCGCTCCTGCCGATCGAGGCGTTCGAGACCGGCCCGCGCACGTCGCTGTGGATCGCACCGCTGCTGTCCCAGCTCCCCTACCCGATCGTGCGGACCCTGAGCCTGCAGACCGAGGTCATCCCCGCCGCGGACGCCCGGCGTGCGGCCCGTACCGACGTCACCACGGACCTGGCGGACCTGGAGGCGCAGAAGGAGAAGGGCGTGCTGACCAGCGAGGAGCTGTCCGCCGGCCTGGCGGCGGCCCGTGCGCGTCTGGACGACCTGCGGCCCGGATCGGGCCACCACGGCGCCGGGTGGGCGGGGCACCTGACGATCTCCGCCCGCTCCCGTGAGGAGCTGATCGAGGCCCGCGCCCGGATCGAGGAGGCCGCCGGCAACGCCGGCATCGCCTCGCTGGAGTGGCTGGACACCCAGCAGGCCGCCGCGTCGGCCTGCACCTGGCCGCTGGCACGCGGCATGGCCCCGGTCGGGCGCTCGACCGGAACGACGGTGCGCGGCCTGCTGGCCGGCACCGGGAGCAAGGAGGCGATGTGATGGCCCCCCGCAGCCCCAGGCGGTCCAAGCACGGCGCGAAGGCGGACCTGGCCGACGCGGGGCCGATGGCCCTCGACGCCGCCAGCTACCCCGCGCCGGCGCAGGCGCCCAAGGCGCCGCGTCGCGCTCGTCGCGGGCGCGGCGCCCGTGAGCAGATCCCCGCGCCGACGGCCCCGGCCGTAGCCGCCTCGGTCACGGGTGCTCTGGCGCAGGCCGGCGGGCCAGCCCTCGACGACGACCCCGCCGCCACGAGCTCGAGCACCGCGACGGCGCCCATCCCGACCCAGGAGCCGGTCGAGGGCACCGACGCAGGCGGGCTCAGCCGCCGCCAGCGGCGGGCGCTGGCCAAGCGCGAGCAGTGGTACGCCGCGGTCGAGGGCACGCCGGCCCCCTCGACGACCCCCGGCGCCGACTCCAGCGCGGGCCGGGCCGGGGCGCCGGCGTCCCCGGCCGACTCCTCCGACACGCGCCGTCGTCGACGTCGCGGCAAGCGGGGCGAGCAGGAGGACGCGCCGAGCACCCCCGCGCCCGCGGCCGACGACGGCGTGATGGTGCTCCCCGAGCCCAAGGGCTACGTCGCGCGCAAGAACGGGCGCCGGGCCCGGCGGGGCTGGTACGCGCCCGTGGCCGCGCCCGCGCTGACCTCGACCCGTCAGGCGGAGGTCCTCAACACGACGCTGGTGGCGGCGCCGACCGACGCCCACGGCATCGTCGTCGGGCGCGACCGGCTGTCGAACACGATGGTCGCCCACGACCCCTTCACCGCCTACGAGCAGGGCGTCGTGGACTCCCCGGCCGTGGTTGTCCTCGGCGGCATCGGCAACGGCAAGTCCTCGCTGCTCAAGACCGTCTACGTGCTGCGCCCGCTGATCCTGCGAGGCCGGCGCGTGGTCGTGATGGACCGCAAGGACCAGAACGGCGAGGGCGAGTACGCCGAGGTCGCCCGCCAGTTCGGCAACGAGCCCTTCCGGATGGTCCTCGGCGGCGGCGGCACCACCATCAACATCCTCGACCCGGTCGTCCTGGCCTCGGCCGGTATCGCCGGCCAGTACCGGCTCCTGCGGGCGGTGACCGAGCTGGCCAACGACGGCGAGGGCCTGACCAAGTGGGAGCGGCCCGCGCTGCGCGCGGCGCACCGCGCCACGCTGCGCCAGGCCGAGGCCGACGGCATCACCCCCCGCCTGGAGCACCTGCTGGCCCAGCTCGGGCGTCTGCACCCAGAGTTCGCCGACCACTCACCGGCCACCAAGGAGAAGCTGCACCAGGGCGGCGTCGCGGTCCGGCACATGCTCTCCGCGCTGCTGTCCGACGAGCTCGCCGGGCTCTTCGACGGCGAGACCAGCCCGGAGGTGCGCCTGGCCGACCGGCTCACGGTCTTCGACGTCTCCCAGCTGCCCGACGAGGGCCCGGCCGTCTCGATGGTCATGGCCGTGGCGAACGTCTGGCTGCTGGGCACGCTGCGCCAGCAGCGGGGCCTTCGCACCAACTTCGTGGCCGAGGAGGGATGGGACCTCGTCGGCGGGCCCGGCGGACGGGTGTTCCGGCGCAACTCCAAGCTCGCCCGCGGCCTGGGGCTGTCGAACATCGCCGCGCTGCACCACGTCGCGGACATCCCCGTCGACGACCCGGCCATCGCCATGCTCAAGGAGGCCGGCACCGCCCACCTGTTCAAGCAGGAGCGCGACGACGACGTCCAGGCAGTCATCCGCACCTACGGCCTGGACCCGTCCTCGGCCGGGGTGCTGGCGAACCTGAACACCGGCCACCACCTGCTCAAGATCGGCTCCCGCCGCGAGATCCACGTCGAGCACGTCCGCTCGACGATGGAGCGCGTCATCACCAACACCGACTCCGCGATGATGCTCGACGGCCGCGGGCGCGGGCTGTGAGCGCCCCCCGCCAGCTCGGCAGCCAGCTCGGCCGCACCGACCAGACCACCTCGGTCCTGTCCTGGCGGGCCCGGGCCAACCTCACCCTCGCGCTGCTCGTGGCCGCCGTCGCCGGCGGCTGGCACCTGGCGGTGGCCTGGACGGCCTCGGGCGTGGCCACGCCCGACGTCGCCGTGACGCTGCGGGCGCTGCTGTCCGGCCACCCCCTCGACGTGCCCGGGGCCGCCTCCACCACCACGACGCTGGCCGTCTTCGGCGCCCTGGCCGTCGCGGCCTTCGGCCTCTTCGTGCTGTGGGCCTTCACCTGGGCCGCGTGGCGCGCCAAGCACCGCCGCACCAAGGGCTTCGCCGGCGACGCCGCCGTGCGCGAGGGCCTGGGCGAGGCCCGCGCCCGCGCCGGCGCCGCGCAGACCCGGCCCGGGATGACCGACGCCCAGCGCAAGAAGGCCCCCGTGTCCGAGGTCGGTCTGCCGATGGGTGCCACGACCGGCGGTCAGCCGGTCGTCCTGGCGCTCGAGGACCACGTCGGCGTCGTCGCCCCGACCGGCGCCGGCAAGTCCCGGGACGTGATGATCCCCGCGGCCCTGGACGCCCCCGGCGCCCTGGTGGTGACCTGCACCCGCGCCGACATCCTCGACGTCGTGGCCACCCGGCGCGGCGCCAAGGGACGGGTGTGGGTCTTCGACCCCCTGGACCGGCTCGGCTGGCCCGAGCCGATGGTCTGGAACCCCGTGGCCGGCTGCGCCGACGCCCAGACCGCCATCTCCCGCGGCCTGGCCTTCGCCGCAGGCCTGTCCGCCGACGACAAGTCCTCCACGAACGCTGGCTTCTTCCGCGCCAACGCCAGCTCCGCGCTGACGCGGCTCCTGCACGCCGCCGACCTCGACGGCCGCCCGGTTTCCGACGTCATCGAGTGGGCCATCCACCTCGACGACGGCGCCGAGGAGGCCCAGGCCATCATCCGCACCTCGACCGACGAGCGGGCCGAGACGATGTGGGCCGGGCTGCTGCGCTCGGTGGCCACCGGCGCCGACGAGACCGTGGCCTCCTCCCGCCAGACCCTCCAGCAGGCCGTCGAGCCGATGGCCATGCGCCGGGTGACCCGGTGGGTCACCCCCCGCGAGGACGTCCCGACCTTCGACCCGGCCGCCTTCGTCGCCTCCACCGACACCCTGTTCCTGGTCGCGGACGCCAACGCCTCGACGAACGTGGCGCCGCTGTGCGCGATGCTCCTGCAGGAGGTCGTCGACGCGGCTAAGGCTGCTGCCGCCCGCCTGCCCGGCGGGCGTCTGGACCCGCCGCTGCGCCTGGTGGGAGACGAGATCGCCAACGTCGCCCCGCTGCCCAAGCTGCCCGACCTGGGCACCGACGCCCGCGGCTTCGGGATGCAGCTCGTCCTCGCGCTCCAGTCCCTCGCCCAGGCCCGCCGGCGGTGGGGGCGAGACGGCGCGAACGCGCTGATGGACAACATGCCCGCCGAGCTGCTGCTCGGTGGGCTCACCGACACCGACGCCCTCAACCGCTACTCCGCCCTCGTCGGGGACGTCGAGCTGACCCGCGCGACCATCTCATACGACCAGACCACCGGCCGGATGACGTCCTCCTCCGAGCAGCTGGCGGACCGGAAGGTCCTGCGCGCCGACGAGGCCCGCCAGATCCCCGACGGCCACGCCCTGCTGATCTACCGCAACCGCGGCGCGGTCCTGTTGCGGATGACGCCCTGGTTCGAGCGGTCCGACGCCAAGACCCTGTCCGCCGACCGGGACGCCGTCGAAAAGCGTCGCCTCGCGGGCAGCGCGGCGGCGCGCTCGTGAGCGCCGGCACGCCCGAGGACGGCGCGGGCGACGTGCCCGAGGACGTCGAGGACCTGCCGCCGCAGACCATCGAAGGGCGCGTCTCGGAGCTCGAGGACGTCGTCGAGGACCTGGGTGCTGCCCTCGTCGACCTCGCGCGTCGTCGTCCCGCTGGCACGGGAGCCGGGCAGGCTGAGGACGAGGGCAAGCCGAACGCCGAGGACGCCGCCCCCGCGCGGTCGTGGGTCGCTCGGGCCAGCACCGAGGACTGGCGCGAGCTCGCGGCCTGGGTCGACTGGCTCAACGCGACCTACGACCTGCGACCGTCCAAGAGCGTGTTCCCGTGTTGGCCTGCTCACAGCGGCGTCGTGCTCGAGCTCGCGGCCCTGCGGGCCGCCTGGGTGTCGGCGGCCACGGTCGAAGCCAGCGACGAGCCGGGCGACGCGATGACGTCCTGGCACGGCGACCTGCTCCGTCCGTGCCTCGCGCGGCTGCACGAGGACTACCAGCTCGGCGCCTGCGAAGACCGCCACAAGCCGCCTCGCGCCCCGCGGCCGACCGACGCGGACCTGCTCTCCGCTGCACTCGAGCGCGTGTCCTCCACGTCCGACGACGACCTCAACGAGGGCGACGTCAACCGCTCCACCGGCGAGCTGCGTTAGCTCCGCATGGCGCGGCGGCAGCGAGAGCACCGACGTCTCATCATCTCGTCACGAACGTCGGGCCGACCGAGCGAGGCCGTCGTCGTCGGCCTTTCGCTACTTCACCTGACGCCCGTTGACCGGGACGGCTCTCCGGGCGGGTCTGCTGGGACACGAGCCGCGAGGCGCTGCCTCAGCGCGGTCCTGACCTGCACCGTCGCCGGTTGAGGGTCGACAACTGGGACGCGACTTGTGTGTCCCGACTCAGTTGTCGTCTGCTCGTGCAGCACGCCTGATCCTTGGGGTGGCGACCCGGGCTGTTGGGGTGTTTGACGACGGAGGCAGGTTCTGGTTAGGCGCGGGTGGTGCGCAGTCGCAGTGCGTTGGTGATGACGCTGACCGAGGACAGGGCCATCGCGGCGGCGGCGATGACGGGGGACAGCAGCAGCCCGGTCGCGGGGTACAGGACGCCGGCGGCGATCGGGATGCCGGCGCCGTTGTAGACGAACGCGAAGACCAGGTTCTGACGGATGTTGCCCATGGTCGCCCGCGACAGCCGGCGGGCGCGGACCAGTGCGGTCAGGTCGGCCTGCAGCAGGGTGATGCCGGCGCTCTCCAGGGCGACGTCGGTGCCGGTGCCCACCGCCACGCCGACATCGGCCGCGGCCAGGGCGGGGGCGTCGTTGACGCCGTCACCGACCATCGCCACCACGTGCCCCTGCTCGCGGAGCTCGCGGACGACCTCGTGCTTGCGCTCGGGAGTGACCTCGGCCTCGAAGCGGTCGATGCCGACCTGACCGGCGACCGCGGCGGCGGTGGCCTCGGCGTCGCCGGTGAGCATCACGACCTCGACGCCCTCGGCGCGCAGCACTGACAGTGCCTCGGCGGTGGTCTGGCGGACCGGGTCGGCGATGGCCAGCACAGCGGCGGGCGTGCCGTCGACGGCGACCAGGACGGCGGTGGCGCCGCCGGCACGCACCCCCTCGGCGAGCTCCTGGACAGGGGTCGGGTCGACGTCGTGCTCTCGCAGGTGCCTGGCGCTGCCGACCAGGACGCGGTGGCCCTCGACGAGCCCGGACACCCCACGGCCCGCCGGGGCGGTGAAGTCCTCGACCGCCGGTAGCGATCGCCCAGCACCGACGCCGCCGACGCCACCACCGGAACCGGCGTCGGCGGCGGTCACGACGGCGTGAGCCAGGGGGTGCTCGGAGGAGCGCTCGAGCGCCGCGGCCAAGACCAGCACCTGGGTGGGGTCGGCGTCGCCGTGCACCTGGACGCCGGTCAGCTGAGGGCGGCCCTGGGTGAGGGTGCCGGTCTTGTCGACGACGACGGTGTCCACCCGCTGCAGCTGCTGCATCGCCTGGGCGTCCTTGACCAGCACCCCGGCGCCGGCGGCGCGGCCGACGCCGACCATCACCGACATCGGCGTCGCCAGCCCCAACGCGCAGGGGCAGGCGATGATCAGCACGCTGACCGCCGCGACCAGGGCGTGCGCCAGGGCCGGGTCAGGGCCGACCAGCGCCCACACCACGAAGGCGGCCACGGCCACGGCGATGACGACGGGCACGAACACCGCGGCGACCTTGTCGACGGTCGCCTGGATCGGGGCGCGGGAGCGCTGCGCCGCCGAGACGAGGTCGACCACCCGGGCCAGGACGGTGTCCCCGCCGACGGCGCCGGCGCGCACCAGCAGCCCCCCACCGGCGGCCAACGTCCCTCCGATCACGGCGTCACCCTCGGACTTGGTCACCGGCATCGACTCCCCGGTGACCATCGACTCGTCCACGCTCGCGCGGCCCTGGACGACGGTCCCGTCGACCGGGACCTTCTCGCCCGGGCGCACCCGCACGAGGTCGCCCACGGCGACGTCGGCGAGGTCGACGTCGTGCTCGGACCCGTCGGCCTCGACCCGCCGTGCGGTCGGCGGCGTCAGGTCCAGCAGGGCACGCACCGCCCCGGAGGTCTGCTCCCGGGCGCGCAGCTCGAGGACCTGCCCGAGCAGCACCAGGGCGGTGATGACCGCGGCCGGTTCGAAGTAGACGTCGACCGTCCCGCCCGGACCGCGGAAGGCCGCCGGGAAGATCCCCGGCGTCAGGACCGCCACCACGCTGAAGGCCAACGCCACCCCGGTCCCGAGGGCGACGAGGGTGAACATGTTCAGGTTCCGGCTGCGGACCGAGGCCCACCCGCGCACGAAGAACGGCCACCCGGCCCACAGGACCACCGGGGTCGCCAGTGCCAGCTGCATCCACACCGACACCGCCGGCGGCACGAGGTCGTGCACCGCCGGGACCAGGTGCGAGCCCATCTCCAGGACCACCACCGGCACCGTCAGGGCCACCGCGACCCATAACCGCCGGGTCATGTCCGCCAGCTCCGGGCTCGGCCCGTCGTCGGCGCTCACCGTCACCGGCTCCAGTGCCATCCCGCAGATCGGGCACGAACCGGGCCCCTGCTGGCGCACCTCGGGATGCATCGGGCAGGTGTGCTGCACCGCGGCGCCGGTACCAGGTGACGCGCCGCGGTGGCGGCGACCGTGCGCCTGTCCCGGGCCAGGAACCAGCTGGGTGGATGACATGCCCACCACAATACCCCTGGGGGGTATGCTTGTTCCCGGCTCCTCGGTCGTCGGGCGTGCGCCTGTGCCGCGTCGTCGAAGGGCCATCGAGGGGCTTGGGGCGGATGCGGCTGGTCCGCGACGACACCGCCGTCCTCGTCGATGACCTGCGCCAGCACCTGAGGAGCGGACCGACGCACGCGCAGCCCTGGCCCGGTGGTTACCGGGGCAGGGCCCTGCCGCAGGCTGGCGGCTGGTGTGGTGCCATCGTGCTGGTCCACGGGCGCCGGCGCCGGCGCCGGCAGCCCGGGAACCCGAGACCAGGAGGAGACGGCGGTGAAGCGCGGTAGTGCCCCGGCCCTCACCACGAGGGGCGCGTGGGCCACGTGGGGCCTGCTCCTGCTGGTGCTGAGCGGTCTCCTGGCCATGCACGGCCTGTCGGCCACGCACGGTCTGAGCGCTGCGGCGGCACCCTCGAGCGGTGCTTCGTCTTCTCTCGCGGCACCCCGTGCCGCGCACAGCCCTGCGGAGCACCCGGCAGGTCAGCCAGCCCAGGGCCATCCGCCGTTCGCCGCCCGCGCAGACGACGCGGCCGCCGCCGCGGCCGACCGTCGACCTGGTCTCTCGGACCCGAGCTTGCCGGGCGCCCTCACCGAGGTGCCGGGTGCCCATGTCGTCCCTGTCGACCCGACCTCCGCGCAGGTCCTGTCTGCGGAGGAAGACCACGGGGGCGACCACCTGATGGCGGTCGGGTGCCTGCTGGCCCTGGTCGGGGCCGGCGTGGGTCTGGGCGCCCTCGCAGCGGCGCGTCTGCTGCGCACGCCGTGGTCGACCGCCGCGGCGCGGTGGCTGGCCCAGAGCCACACCCTTCCCGGAGGCACAGGCGCCCGCGGTGTGCCGTGGCGGCGCCCACGGATCTCCTTGTGCGTGGTGCGGGTGTAGGAGCCGGCGCGGTCCCGACCAGGGACCACGAGCTGCCGCATCCCTTCCCCCGCCCGTTCCACCCGCTTCGCCGTGGCATCCCACCCGGAGCGGCTACAGGAGACCCCTCATGAAGAAGACCCACCGACTGGCCGTTGCCGTCGCCGCTTCAGCCGCCCTGTCCCTGGGGCTGGCCGCCTGCAGCACCGACGGCTCCACCGTCACGGCAGGCCCCAGCAACACCCCCAGCCCCAGCACCCCCGGCCCCAGCACCCCGAGCAGTCCCGGCTCGAGCAGTCCTGGCAGCACGGGCACGGCGACGGTCGCCGCAGAGCACAACGACGCCGACGTCGCCTTCGCCCAGCAGATGATCGTCCACCACCGCGGCGCACTGGCGATGGCGCAGATGGCTGACAGGCGGGCGCAGAGCCCGCAGGTCCAGGCCCTGGCCGAGCGCATCACCGCGGCGCAGGGCCCGGAGATCGACGCCATGAGCTCGTGGCTGCGCACCTGGGGGCAGGAGGTCCCCGACGGCATGTCCATAGACGGCATGTCCATGGACGGCATGGGAGGCATGGGGGGCATGAGCCACGGCCCCGAGATGACCGGGATGATGTCCTCGGAGCAGATGGACGAGCTCGAGGGCATGTCAGGTGCAGGGTTCGACCAGATGTGGCTGACCGGCATGGTCGCCCACCACGAAGGCGCGGTGGAGATGTCGCGCACCGAGCAGGACCAGGGAGCCAACCCGCAGGCGCTTGCCCTGGCCGAGGTCATCGCAGCCGACCAGACCGCCGAGATCGACGAGATGAACCAGCTGCTGGAGCAGCTGTGAGCGTCTCGGCGGCCCGGGGCGCTCGACGGGGCGCTCGACGGGGCGGGAGCGCGGTCGGCGGGGTGGTGCTGGTGGCCGTCCTGGTGGCCGGGTGCAGCGCGGACGACCCGCAGGGCGAGGCCTTGCCCGACGCCCCGGGCGCCGGTGCTGGTGCCTCGGCTGGTGCAGGTGCAGGTGCAGGTGCAGGTGTTGGCAGTGGAGGCGAGGTGCAGGGCCAGGAGACCGCGGCAGCGCCGCTGCCCAGCGATCACGTGCATGGCGTGGGCATCAACCCCGCCGACGGCGTGGTCCAGCTGGCCACCCACGACGGGCTGTTCTCCTACCAGGACGGCACGCCCGTCCGGGTCGGCCCGGTCATCGACCTGATGGGGTTCACCGTCGCCGGGCCGGACCACTTCTACGCCTCCGGCCACCCCGGCCCGGGTGTCGACCTGCCACAACCCGTCGGCCTGATCGAGTCCACCGACGGGGGACGGTCGTGGTCGGCCCTCTCCCGGCAGGGCCAGTCCGACTTCCACGCCCTCAGCGCGCTGCAGGGCGCCGTGATCGGCTTCGACGGGCAGCTGCGGATGAGCGCCGACGCCCGGACCTGGACCACGACCCAGGCGCCGGTGCAGCCCTTCGCGCTGGCGTCCTCACCGCAGGGGACGACGGTGCTGGCGACCAGCCAGGACGGTCCGGCGCTCTCGCGCGACGCCGGCGCCTCGTGGTCGGTGCTGGAGCAGGCACCCCTGCTGCAGGTCGCGGCGATGGCTGACGCCACCACGATCGTGGGCATCACCCCCGACGGCACGGTCGCCGTGAGCCAGGACACCGGCGCCACCTGGGCCACACCCGGCGCCGTTCCCGGCCCGCCCCAGGCCGTGGCCGCCTCCCGCCAGGACGGTGGAGCGCTGCAGGTGATGGCCGTGACATCAGCAGCTGTGCTGTCCTCCGCCGACGGGGGAGTCAGCTTCGCCCCCCTCCAGGGGACCGACGACTCCTGACCCCGTCCGCCAGGCGGGGGTCAGCCTCAGCGGCCCAGTGGTACGGGGCCGCGCTGGTGCACGGTCCGCCGGGACTACCCCGGTCGTCTCGGTGACCGGCAGCTGCACCGTCCTTCATGACCCATGGGCGGTGCAGCCTGCCGGACCACCCGGGGGGGCCGGGTGACTGGTGCAGCGTCAGCGGTGGGCGTCGCGGCAGGCAGGTGCTCTGTCAGGGCAGTGGGCCTCAGGTCTACGGCGCGATGCTCAGGTCAGTCGTCGTCCTCGTCGCGGTCTTCGACGAGCTCGCCTTCCCACGCTTCCCGGCCTTCGTGGATGGCGAAGGCGGCGATGACGAACCCGGCGACAGGGTCCAGCCACGCGGCGCCGGTCCAGGCGTAGAGGGCCAGCCCGGCCAGGGTCGAGATGGACAGCAGCACGCAGATCTTGGTCTCTGCGGCGTCGGCGAGGACGAGCTGGTCACCACCGAGCTGCTGGCCGACCCGGCGCTTGGCACGGGCCAGCAGCGGCATGATCACCACGGAGGCCAGCAGCAGCGCGATCCCGACCCGGGAGGTGTCTGGTGCCTGCCCACCGAGCAGCCCGCGGATGCCCTCGACGGTGACGTAGGTCGCCAGGACGAAGAAGGTCAGGGCCACCAGTCGCAGCGCCCGGCGTTCCTTGGCCTCGTCGGTGGCGCCGTTGCGCAGCCGGGCGGCCAGGCGCAGACCCACCAGCACTGATGCCACGGACTCGATGCCGGAGTCGAGGCCGAAGCCGACCAGGGACACCAGGCCGGCCATCAGGCCGGCGGTGATCGCGATCGCGCCCTCGGCGACGTTGTAGACGACGGTGAACTGCGCCAGGCGCAGCCCGCGTCGGGTCAGCCGCTCGACCTGGACCTCGTCCGCTCCGGCGGGCGGGGTGACCGGTCCTCCCGCAGCGGGAGTGTGCTCGCTCACCGCGCGCCCCTGACCGTGCCGGAGGTCGTCGCCTCGGCCGGCGGGCCCGGGGCCGGAAGGCTCGAGGCAGGGGTGTCAGTGGTGCTGCCGCCGGCGTCGGCGGTGCTGTCGGCGCCGTAGGTCGGGCACAGGGTCACCGCGTCACCGGTGGCAGCCAGCACCCGCTCCGCGGCCACCAGCAGCTCGAGCAGCTCGGGGCCGACGGCCAGGGAGAACAGCGAGGCGCGCCCCTGCGGGCGGGAGGTGACCAGGCCGCAGTCCCGCAGGCAGGCCAGGTGACCGGAGACCGTCGCCTGCGCGAGCCCCAGATGGGCCATCAGGTCCACCACCCGGCGCTCACCCAGGGCCAGGTGCCGCAGGATCGACAGCCGCGACGGGTCCGCCAGGGACCGGAACAGGCACGCCGCCGCCAACAGCGCCGTGCCCTCCTCGGATCCTCGAGCCGTCTGGCGCGCGACCACGCCGGGACCAGCCGTCATCGTCATAGGCCGATGTTAGCGGGATGGTGCGGGGTCTCTCTCGGGGCGACGCCCTCTCGCGCCGCGCAGCGACTGCGTGTCCACCGACGAGGACGAGGCCGTGGAAGAGACGATGAGAACGTGCGGTGGGTTCGCCACGTCGGCTTCGGTCTGCGCGCCCTCCGGCCTCGAGCGGGTCCTCGCCGTCTGCGCCGTCGACAACACCGCCTCGACGCCGACGACGATCGAACGGTGCGGCGGGCAAATCGCGGCAGTCCGTCCGACCCCGCTCACGGTTCCGCCCAGCGGTACTGCACCGCTTCGTTAGTTGAGCGAAGAGTCATGCGGGCATCCCAGTTGAGGATCCCCAGTGACACAAGATCACGACCGCGAGCCCGGACCGCGCCTGGAGTCGCGAGGTGCTCCAGTAGGCGGTCGCTTGCTGGGACGGGGGCCGGTCGTGTTCCGGCTGGTGATGGAGCAGCTTCAGGCCGGTGTGGGCCAGGGGTCTACGACGGTGGGTCGTCCGAGCCAGCGGGGTGTCCTGGTGTGGTAGTCGCGGTAGGGGGCGCCGAAGTGGTGGGTGAGGTGGCGCTCTTCGGTGGGGACCCAGGCCCGGTAGACGGCGGCGAGGGCGGCGGTCAGGGCCAGCGCGGTAGGGGAGCGGCGGGCGGCGGCAGCGCCGGTGAGCGCGGCGACGGCGCCGGTGTACTGGGGGTTGCGGCTGTAGCGGTAGGCCCCGCCGGTGACGAGGGGCCCGGCGTCGGTGCCGGTGAGCTGGGCTGGTCCGGCGAAGCGCCGGAACCCGGCGAGGAGGAGGGCGCTGCCGGCGCCGGTGAGGGCCAGGGCTGCCGCGCGTGCCGGTGCTGGTAGCGGGGGCGAGGTCGGCCGTCGGGCCAGAGCGGTGGTGAGCAGGGCGGCGTGGGCGGCGTAGCCGGTCCACATCCACGCGGCGGTACCGGCATGTAGCCGGCCGTCGCGTTCGAGGTCGCGGCGCATCCGGCCCAGCAGCACCGGGATAGCGGTCAGCACCGGTGCCGTGACCACGAGCACGGCGCCGCCGTTGGGACGGCCCGCGTGTCGGCGGGTGGGCCGGGGCTCAGGCATGGGAGGGCGCCTCGTGCCGGTGGTGGGTCCGGGGTTCGAGCTGGAAGGTGGAGTGCTCGATCGAGACGGTGAAGTGCTCGGCGACGCAGGCCTGGAGGGCGTCGAGCATGCGGGGGGCGTGGCCGTCGTGGAAGCAGGAGTCGTCCACGACGACGTGGGCGGACAGCACGGGCAGGCCGGTGACGATCTCCGAGGCGTGCAGGTCGTGCACGGCGTGGACGTGCTCGAGATCGAGCAGGTGGGCGCGTACGGAGTCCAGGTCCAGTCCGCGGGGGGTGGACTCCAGCAGTACCCGGGTCGCCTCGCGCAGGATGCTCAGCGTCCTGGGAATGATCAGGACCGCGATGAGGATCGAGGCCAGTGCGTCGGCGCGCTGGAACCCGGTGGTGGCGATCACCACGGCCGAGGCGAGCACGGCGACCGACCCCAGGGCGTCGTTGAGGACCTCGAGGAAGGCGGCGCGGGTGTTGATGCTGGACCCACGGCCGCGGACCAGCACGAGCAGGCCGACGACGTTGACGGCCAGTCCGACGGCGCCGAAGACGACCACGGCGGTGGCCTGGACCGGTGGGGGGTCGAGCAGGCGTCGTACGCCTTCGACGAGGACGAGGATCCCGACGGCGAGCAGGACCGAGGCCTGCACGCTGGCGCCGAGGACCTCGGCGCGTCGGTAGCCCCAGGTCCGTTGGGCGGTGGCCGGGCGTAGCGCCAGCGTCGCGGCGACCAGGGCGATGGCCAGGCCGGCGACGTCGGTGAGCATGTGCCCGGCGTCGGCCGCTAGCGCCAGGCTTCCGGAGATCAGCGCGCCGATCACCTCGACGACCATCACGGTCGAGGTCAACGCGAGCACCACCACCAGTCGGGTCCGCTGCGATCCCGCGCTGCTACTGGCAGCCGGTGCGTGGGTGTGTCCGTTCACCGGGCCGCGCCCGAGGGCGGCCGGGGCGAGGTGTCGCTGCTCGCCGACGTCGGGGTGCAGCACCCATCGGTGCAGCAGCTACCACCTGCCGGGGCGGACTGCTCGACGCCGGAGTCGGTAGGCGCCGGCGGGGTCACCGCGGTGACCGGGGTGCAGCAGGCGTCCCCGCGCCACGCCTCGCGGCCCTCCTTGACGGCGACAGCGGCGATGACCAGGGCAGCCAGCGGGTCCGCCCAGGCCCACCCCAGCAAGCTGTTGAGCAGCAGCCCGGCCAGCAGCACCCCGGACAGGTAGGTGCACAGCAGCGTCTGCTTGGAGTCCGCGACCGCTGAGGCCGACCCGAGCTCACGACCGGTGCGGCGCTCGAACCACGACAGGAACGGCATCACGACGAGGCTGAGCGCGGCCAGGACGATCCCGACGCTCGAGTGCTCGGCCTCGGCGGCCCCGAGCAGGGTCCGCGCGGCGTCGACCGTGACGAAGGCCGCCAGGGCGAAGAAGGACACCGCGATCACCCGCATCGCCGTCCGTTCCCGGGCCTGCGGGTCGGGGGCGGCGAACTGCCACGAGACCGCGGCCGCCGAGGCGACTTCCACCACGGAGTCCAGACCGAAGCCGACCAGGGCGGCCGAGGAGGCCATCCGCCCGGCGGTGATCGCGACCACCGCCTCGACCACGTTCCAGGTGATCGTGGCGGCCACGACCAGGCGCACCCGCCGGGTCAGCACCGCCCGGCGCGCCGGGTCGTCGGTCGCCACGGGCACGCGGGAGGTCCTCGCCATCACGCCACCACCGCACTTGGGAGGTCCAGCGGTCCGGCGGGCCGGCCCGCGCCCGGCTGCTCGGTCGCCACCGTGTCGGTAACCCCGTGAACCCCGTGGACGCGGGGGATGCCGAGAACGCCGAGCAGCTCGTGCCCGAGGGCGGTCAACCGGTAGACCACGAGCTTGCCGTCGCGGCGGGAGGACGCCAACCCGCACGAGCGCAGGACGCGGGCGTGGTGGGAGACGAGGTTGGCCGCCAGGCCGGTGACCCAGGCCAGGTCGCACCCGCACATCGGCCCGCCGGTGGCGAGGGCCAGCGCGATCCGCAGCCGGGTCGGGTCGCCGAGAGCCTTGGCCCGGGCAGCGGCCCCCTCCAGGTCCGGTGCGGGCGGTAGCGCGGTCCGCACCGCCTCGGCGTGCGGCAGGTCCAGACACAACAGGTCACACGCCTCGTCCTCCACGTCCACATCCTAACCCTCGTTGATTCGTTGTGGGCGAGTCGACGCCCGTGCCGGTGCGGGTGGAAGGCGGACGTAGCGTCCGGTGGGTGGCAGTCGACCGTAGGTGGCCAGCTCTACACGCGCAGTGGGCCGGCGGCGCGGGCCGGTCGCCGGTTTCTGGTACAGGCGCGGCGCCGCCGCTGCCGGTTGCCCTGGTGCTCGCCGCGGTTGGCGGTGGGATGACGTGGTCGGCCTTTCCCGGCGCGCTCGGAACGGGTGGGGTGTGGCCGGCGTCGGTGGTGGGGGTATGTGCGCTGGTGCTGGCCACCCGTGGGCGGCGGGCCCGGGCGGGGCTGGGGGTGGGGTTGGTCTTCGGGCTGGCCTTCTTGGTGCCTCATCTGGCCTGGAGCGGGACCTATGTAGGACTGCTGCCGTGGGTGGCGTTGGCCACGGCTTGTGCGGGCTTCTATGCGGTGCTGGGGGCGGTGATGCCCTTCCTGCAGCGGCTGCCCGCCGGGTGGTCGATCGTGGCGGTGACCGGCGGGTGGGTCGCGATCGAGGCTGCCCGGGCGCGGGTGCCCTTCGGTGGGTTTCCGTGGGGGCGCTTGGCGTTCTCCCAGGTGGACTCCCCGGCCGCGGGGTGGGCCGCGGTGGGAGGTGCGCCGTTGGTCACCGCGGCCGTGGTGGCCGCCGGGACGGCCCTGGCCCTAGCGGTGTTGGCCGCTGCGGCGGCAGCGGGGACGGGCGGCCGGGCGCCGTCGGCGTCGCCGCGCTCGGCAGTTGTGGCAAGCAGGGCTGTGGTGCTGACCTTGACGGCGGTACTGGTGCTGGCGGCGGGGGCGATGGTGCCTCGCCCGAGTGCGCCGCAGGCCGGGACGGCGCAGGTGGCCGCTGTGCAGGGGAACGTGCCGCGCCCGGGGCTGGACTTCAACGCCGAGCGCCGCGCCGTCTTGGACAATCACGTGCAGGCGACGCTGGAGTACGCGCGCGAGGTTCAGGTCGGCGCCGCGCCACGCCCGGACCTGGTCCTGTGGCCGGAGAACGCCAGCGACATCGACCCCTATCTCGATGACAAGGCGCGCCGCGACATCGAGGCGACCGCCCGGGCTGTGCAGGCGCCGCTGCTGGTCGGGGCGGTGCTGGATGGGCCGGGGGAGTACCTGTCCAACGCCGGGCTGGTGGTCACCCCAGCCCAGGGCCTGGAAGGTGCCACCGCCGTGCCCGGCCGCAGCTACGTCAAGCGCCAGCCCGCGCCCTTCGGGGAGTACATCCCCTACCGCGACTTCTTCCGCCTGTTCAGCGACAAGGTCGATCTGGTCGCCCGGGACTTCCTGCCCGGCACCAAGGGGGGTGTGGTGGTGATGGGCGGTGTCCGCGTCGGCGACGTCATCTGCTTCGAGGTGGCCTTCGACGACCTCGTGCGCGACTCCGTGCGCGCGGGAGCGCAGATGCTCGTCGTCCAGACCAACAACGCCACCTTCGGGTACTCCGACGAAGCCGTCCAACAGCTGGCGATGTCCCGGCTGCGAGCCATCGAGACCGGCCGCGCCGTCGTGCAGATCTCTACGGTGGGAGTCAGCAGCATCATCGCTCCCGACGGCAGCGCCCCGGTGCGCACCGACCTGTTCACTCAGGCGGTCTTGCGCGGCGAGGTCCCCTTGCGGACCTCCCAGACGCTCGCTACCCGCTTGGGGCCGGTCCCGGAGGTGGTGCTGGGGGCGGGGGTGCTGCTGCCTTTGGTGTCCCGGTGGTCCCGGAGGCGGCGGTCGCACCGTCAGCGGGGTGGATCAGGTCGCCAGCCCTGAGCCGACCATGAGCACCGCGCCCACCACTACCGCTGCCTGAGGCCGCTGGGGGCCTCTTGGGCACGAAGGACCCACCCAGTGCCTTCGCGGGGCCCGGGCAGAGGGCTGCCTGCGGTTGTGCAGACGGGCCCCGACCGGCGCGCGACCGCTCACACCTCAACCCAGGTTGCTTTGTTACCGTCGGGTCACGGACGTCAGTCCGGCTTGCGCATCAGCCCGTCACCACATCCTTGACCTGGAGGCCGACCGTGCCCAGTACCCCTGCGCGACCGCCCGCCGGGGCGGCTGCGCTCAGCCGCGTCCAGCGGCGGGTTCACAGGACGGGTCGGGTTCTGGGGGGCCTGGCGGGTGGGTTCTTGGCCGCGGTGGCCGCCTTGGTGGTGGTGACGCTGGTCACTGGTGGCCGCAACGCGCCGCCGCCGCCCGGCGCCCAGGTGCCGGTGGTGGCGTCGGACAGCCACTACTTGTCCGACGCCGGGCCAGATGCTCCGGTGCTGGTGGAGTTCTTGGACTTCGAGTGCGAGGCGTGCGCGGCGGCCTACCCGCTCGTCGAGCAGATCCGGGAGGAGTACGACGGCCGCTTGAGCGTGGTCGCCCGGTACTTCCCTCTGCCCGGGCACGCCAACGCTGAGAACGCCGCGGTGGCCGTGGAGGCTGCCGCTGGCCAGGGCGCCTTCGAGGCCATGTACCAGCGCATGTACGCCACCCAGGCGCAGTGGGGCGAGCAGCAGCAGTCCCAGGCCGACTTGTTCCGGACCTTCGCGGCCGACCTCGGGCTGGACCTGGCCGCCTACGACGCGGCGGTGGCCGACCCGGGGACCCTGTCACGGGTGGGGCGCGACCTCACCGACGGGCAGGCCCTGGGGGTCCAGTCCACCCCGACGTTTTTCCTCGACGGCCAGCGCATCGAGCCGACGAGCATCGAGGACTTCCGTGCCCAGGTCGACGCGGCCCTCGCGCAGCGGCGGTGAGGACCGCCGCCAGCGTCACCAGCACGGCGGTCGGCGTCGTCGACAACCGCAGCTGCCAGCCCACGGGGCCGTGCCGGTCCTACCCCTTCACGAATCTTGAGGACGCACACCTGTGAAGCGCACCACCGCATCCGTCGGGACCGCTCCCACCCGCCCGGGGAGCCGCCTACGGGTCCCTCCGAGCAGGCGGGCGCAAGCCCGCCGGTCCCTGGCGGTCGTCAGTGCTGCGGTCGTGGTGTCCCTGGCCACCGGTGCTAGCCCGGCGACGGCCGCTCCCGCTCCCGAGGCGGGGCAGGCGCCGGCGGTGCAGAAGGAGGCTGTCGACGCGGCTCTGGAGGCGTTGCAGGAGGACCTCGTGGGCACCTCGAGGGAGTTGACGGCGGCCTACGCCGAGTACGCCGCCGTGCAGGAGCAGCTGCCCGGGGCCCAGCGGGCCGCGGATCTGGCCGCCGAGGTCCAGGTTCGCGCGCAGGCTGCTGCGCAGGAGCTCGCCAACCGGCTGGCCGCCTCGCGGACCGCGCAGGCCGCCGCCGCGGCAAGCGTGCAGGCCAGCCAGGAGTCGATGGACGCCTCTGCTGCCGCGATCGGGCGCCTGGCCGCGGAGTCCTACCGCAGCAGCGGCACCCCCAGGGCGCTGTCGCTGGCGTTGGGGTCCCAGGATGCGGCGGACTACGCCTCTCGGACCGCGGCGATCTCCGGGCTGTCCTCGGCTGAGGCCGGCCTGCTCGCCGCCGCTGAGGCCGACCAGGCTGTGCGCTCCAGCGCGGCCACACGCCTGGACGCCGTCCGTGAACAGGTCGCCGCCCTGGAAGCCGAGGCCCGCGAGCAGGCCGAAGTCGCCGAGCAGGCTGCCGTCGACGCCCGCGCCCGCCAGGCCGAGATCGAGGCGCTGGCCGTACGCAGGCAGGCCGCGGTCGCCACCATCGAGAGCCGCCAGGACGAGGAGCAGGCCCGCCTGGACCAGTTGCAGGCCGAGTCCGATGCCCTCGGCAGCCGGCTCCGCGAGATCGCCGAGGCCGACAAGGCCCGTGCCGCCGCGGAGGCGGCCGAGGCAGCGGCCCGCGCGAGCGCCCAGAGCGCGCCGCAGGAGCAGGCCTCGCGGGCGCCCTCGGCGGCCAGCCGTTCGGCCAGCCGTGACAGCGGCAGCACGCTGCGGCGCCCTGAGGGGCGCATCACCTCCCCGTACGGCATGCGGATGCACCCCATCCGCGGGTACATGCGTATGCACTCCGGTGTCGACCTGGCCGCCGGGTGCGGCAGCCCTATCCGTGCCGCCGAGGACGGTGAGATCGTCTCGGCCGGCTACAACGGCAGCTACGGCAACATCACCGTGGTCAACCACGGCCTCATCGACGGTCAGTCCGTCGCGACCGCTTACCCCCACATGAGCGGCTTCACCAAGACCTCCGGGACGGTCACCCGCGGAGAGATCCTCGGCTACGAGGGCCAGACCGGCGCCGTGACCGGCTGTCACTTGCACTTCGAGGTCCGGGTCAACGGCAACGCCGTCGACCCCATGGGCTGGATCTGACAGCGGTGGCCGGGGTGGGCTGGTTCGCGCCCGGCGGGTGGAAGGTGGCGGTCTGGGCCGTGGCGGCTGCCGTCGGTGTCAGCGGCTGCGCGACATCGGCCTCGCCAGGGGGCACCCAGCAGGTCGACCAGGGGTACGTCGCCGGGGACGGCAGCTTGGTGCAGCTGGCAGCCGAGGAGCGCGCTGACCCGGTCGAGATGTCCGGGCAGTCCTTGACCGGTGAGCAGGTCGACATCACCGACTGGCGTGGTGACGTGGTCGTGCTGAACACCTGGTTCGCCGCCTGCGGGCCCTGCCGCAAGGAGGCGCCGGACCTGGCGGTGATCTCGGCCGAGACCGCCCCGGACCGGGTCCGCTTCCTGGGCATCAACACCCGTGACGGGGCTGCTCAGGCCATCGCCTTCGAAGAGCAGTACGGCGTGCCCTACCCCTCGCTGCTCGACCGCGACGGGCTCGCGGTGCAGGCGCTGCACGGCGCGCTGCCCCCCTCGGCGACCCCGACCACGCTGGTGCTGGACCGTCAGGGACGGGTCACCGCCCGCTTCCTCGGCCAGATCGACCCGTCCCTGCTGCGCGCGGTGATCGCCCAGACGCTGGAAGAGGCGACGTGAGCCCGGTCCTGCACGCCGCACCGGACACCCTCGGAGCGATCACCTTCGCCGGGCCGATGCTGCTGGCCCTGCCGGTCGCGGCACTGGCCGGACTGGTCTCCTTCGCCTCCCCGTGCGTGCTGCCGCTGGTGCCCGGCTACCTGGGGTACGTCACCGGGCTGGCCAGCACCGGGGGAGGCGGTACCAGGCAAGCCGACACCGGGGTGGGCGCTGGCGGGCTGGAGGGCCGCGGCCGCCGCAGGCTGCTGGCCGGAGCCGTGCTGTTCGTCCTGGGGTTCAGTGTCGTGTTCATCGTCATCGGCTTCAGCGCAGGAGTCCTGGGCGGGCTTTTGACCCAGTGGGCCAGTGAGATCGCCCGGGTGCTGGGGGTATTGGTCGTCCTGCTCGGCTTGGCCTTCGCCGGCGTCCTACCCGCGTTGCCCGTGTTGGGGCGCACGGTCACCGCCCGGGTGCGACCACGCCCCGGTCTGGCTGGTGCGCCGCTGCTCGGGGTGACCTTCGGCCTCGGGTGGACTCCCTGCATGGGACCGACGCTTGCGGCGATCACCTCGCTGGCCTTCGTCTCCGGCTCCGGCAGTCGCAGCATCGTTCTGGCCGCGGCCTACGCCGCCGGCCTGGGCATCCCCTTCGTCCTGGTCGCCCTGGCCGCTGCCCGAGGTGTCCGGGGCCTGAAGGGCCTGCGCCGTCACCGCCTGGTGCTGGCCCGTGCCGGCGGGGCGCTGCTCGTCGTGGTGGGCCTGCTGCTGGTCACCGGCCTGTGGGGGCAGTGGACCAGCGCCCTGGGCGCGCGTTTCGCCAGCTGGGCTCTCCTTTAGAGGTCCACATCGGCGCGACGTCCAGGTCTCGCGCCGGCACGACACCCCACCACGGCGAGAGGAAGGACAAGAATGCTGGGGATCCCGGCCGCGCTAGCCCCTAGCCTGTTCGTCGGGTTGCTGTTCTGGTGGGTGATCCGATCGATGCTGAACGGTGACCGCCGCGAACGCGAAGCCCTGGCCAAGTTCGACGCCCACGAGAGCCAGCGTCCACGCACAGGCCAGGACCATGCTCCCGAGCCCGCCCACGAGGCGCCGGATGCCGCTGCGTTGGGTCGCAATCGCAATTCCTCCCGAGGCGAGCACAGCCTCAGGGCTCCGGGGGCGAGCAGGGCCGGAGAGGTGCGCTGATGGACACCTGGGGGCCGGTATGGGTCCCGACGGCGCCGCCTTCGCTGGCCACGTTGTTCGCCCCGACCCTGCAACCACTGCCCGTCCTGCCGGCGCTGGCAGTGGTGATGGCGACGGCCTACCTGGCCGGGGCGGTGCGGATGTGGACCACCGGACGACGCTGGTCGCCATGGGCGACGCTGTCGTTCCTTAGCGGCTGCGCAGTCCTGGTGGTGGTGATGGGCTTCGGCATCGAGGGCTACGGTCTGCGCCTGTTCTCGGCCTTCATGTTCCAGCAGCTGACGTTGATGATGGCTGTGCCTCCGCTGCTGGTGCTGGGCCGCCCCGGCACCCTCCTGCTGCGGGCTACGCCTCACCACGGCGCCGGACGCATGGTGCTGTGCGGCGCGCACTGGGGGCTGAGGTCCCGCGCAGGACGAGTGCTGCTGCACCCAGCCTTTATGGTGCCTCTATTCCTAGTCTGCTTCTACGGGCTCTACCTTACCGACCTGGCCAGTTCGGTGCTGTCCACCTGGGCCGGGCACACCGGGCTGGAGCTGGCCCTCCTTGCGGCCGGGGTCCTGTTCACCGCCGCGGTCTTGTCCCGCGACCCGCTGCCGGTCCGTCAGAGCCACCTCGGGCGCGCCGCGGACATGTTCCTCGAAATGCCCCTGCACGCCTTCTTCGGCGTCATCGTAATGCTTTCGGTCACGCCCCTGGTCACCGTCTTCGCCGCGCCGCCACCAGGGTGGGGCGTCGACGTCATCGCCGACCAGGAACTGGCCGGCGCCCTGGCCTGGTCCTACGGCGAAATCCCCTCCGTGTTGTTGCTGCTCATCATCTTCGTGCGCTGGCACCGCGAGGAGGACCGTGGCTCCCGCGCCCGTGACCGCCACGTCGACCAGTACGGCGACGCGGACCTGGAGGCCTACAACGCTTACCTCCAGCAGCTCCAACACCGCAGCCACTGACCCACCTCGACTCCTCGGTAATCGTCAGCGGGGGCTGGCCAACCAGCGATCGGATGTGGGACGGCCCGTCGTCGTCGCTGCCGGTGTCCTCGGCCGGCCAAGGCGTATCGGTAGGCGGTGGCGGGCTCAGGTGGTCGTTGCAACAGTGGGTCTTTCGGGGTCGGACAGTAAGCGGTTCATCGCTTCGGCGGGGGTGGCCCAGCCGAGGGTCATCCGGGGCCGGCCGTTGAGCTGCGCAGCGACGGCGGCCAGGTCCTCCGGTGAGTGCACCGACAGGTCGCTGCCCTTGGGGAAGTACTGCCGCAGCAGCCCGTTGGTGTTCTCGTTCGACCCGCGCTGCCAGGGCGAGTGCGGGTCGCAGAAGTAGATCGGCATGTCCGTCGCCAGCGTCACCTCGGCGTGGCGGGCCATCTCGGTGCCGCGGTCCCAGGCCAGCGACCGGCGCAGGTGGCCGGGCAGCGTCTGGATCGTCTCGGTCAGCCCCGCGGCCACGCTCACCGCGTCGTGGGCGCCAGGCAGGTGCACCAGCAGCACGTACCGGGTGGCCCGCTCGACCAGCGTCCCGATCGCCGACCGGCAGTTCGACCCCAAGATCAAGTCACCTTCCCAGTGGCCCGGGACGGCGCGGTCGTCGGCCTCCGGTGGCCGCTCGCTGATGCTGATCGCGCCGGGGATCTTCGCTCTGACGTTCGGTGCCGCGGCAGTGTTCGGCCGGCGCTGCGCCCGCCCACTGCGGAGCTGTTTGTGCAGGTCAGCGCGCAGGTGCCCCCGCCCTTGGACGTACAGGGACTGGTAGATCGTCTCCGGGGACACCCGCATCTCCTGCCGGTCGGGAAAGTCCCGCACCAGCGCGCAGCTGATCTGGTGCGGGCTCCAGCGCAGGTCCATTCTCGCGGTCACGAACGCGCACAGCTGCGCCCCGACGACGGGGTCCTCGAGCTTCATCACCTTCGGACGCCGGGCCCTGGCCGCAGCCCGGTGGTGGGCGGTGTACGGCTCGTACGCCCCGCCACTGCCGCGGTGGGGGCGGGCCCGGCCCGGGCCAGCGGTCGGGACACCGGCGCAGGTCAGCTCCCGGCTGATCGTCGAGGCCGCCCGGCCCAGCACCCGCCCGATCGCCCGCACCCCGTGCCCGGCCAGGTGCAGGTCGGCGATCCGCAGCCGCTCCTCCAAGCTCAGGACCCGAGCCGAGACCTCCCGCGGTGCCGGCGGGATCCGCCCACCCCGGGCCCGACGCCACCGGTAGCCCTGCGCCCTGTCCACTCCAGCAGCCTCACAGGCCGCCGTCCACGTCAGCCCGGCCCGGGCGCCCTCCCAGAACTTCTCCTGCCGCAACCACTGCTCGTGCTTCCACCTCGACATCGACAACACCTCTCAGCAGGGGTGTTGCGACGACCCTTTGAGACCGCCGATCGTCAGCGGGACGCTGACCGGACGACGATCGACAGCCGGGACGCTCCGCGAGCCCATCGAATAGGGGGGAGATGACGCCCTCACCGACGCTTGGGCGCCGCTCAGATGCCGTCGGGAGCGCGGTGGCAGCGCCCTGCTCAGGGCCGCGGATGTTGCACCAGCGCCTCGGGTCCGACCTCGACGAAGTCCGACACCTCCAACGCTGCTTCCATGGCAGGGGCGTAGGCCTCGAACAGTGCGAGGAGGGCGGCGTTCGACGTGTTGCCCGTCACCACGAGCAGCAGCCGCTTCGGCGTCCCCTGCAGCAGGTGGCTGTCGCGGAAGTCGCGGTCCTTCGTGACCACGACGCGCCCCTGCTGATCGGCAGCCTCACGGACCTGACGATCGGTGCTGGCGTTGCCGCGAGGCAGATCGCTGGTGTGCACCACGTCGTGCCCAGCGCTGGTGAGCGCCCGCGCCAGACGGACCGGCAGCTGGGCGTCCAGCAGCAGCCTCACGCCGCGCCGAGGGTGACGCGCTGTCCTCCGACGGTCAGCGCGGCGAACTCGAGCACCGCGAGCAGGTCCTCCCGCTCGAGATCTGGGTAGTCGGCGAGGACGTCCTCGAAGGTCATTCCCGAACCGAGCAGCTCCAGCAACGTCTGCACGGGGTAGCGCAGGCCACGCACGGTCGGTTGCCCGTGGCATACCTCGGGATCGCTGGTGATCCGCTGCAGCCTGGACACGATGACGACGGTACCGCTGGGGGCCGAGGCAGACGCGACCCTGGACAGGCGTCACCGTCCTCGGTCAGCGGCGATGTGCCGCTGCCGGACCTGGTGCGAGGGCGCCCCGGGCCGGCCGCCCTTCGGGAGCACCGTCATGACCGCACTGCTCGTGGGCTATGCCCGCGTGTCCACCGACGGCCAGGACCTCACCGCCCAGCGCGACGGCCTGCAGGCGCTGGGCGTGCCCGAGGCGCGGGTCTACGTCGACCACGGCCTGACCGGCACCAACCGCGACCGCCCGGGCCTGCGAGAGGCGATGGCCGCCTGCCGCGAGGGAGACACCCTCGTGGTCACCAAGCTCGACCGCCTCGCGCGGTCGTTGCCGGACGCCCGCAGCATCCTCGAGGAGCTGACCGCCCGGCAGGTGCGCCTGAGCCTGGGTGGGTCGGTGCACGACCCGCTGGACCCGGTCGGGCGGCTGCTGTTCAACGTGCTGGCGATGGTCGCCGAGTTCGAGGCGGACCTGATCCGGATGCGCACCCGTGAGGGCATGCGCGTGGCCAAGGCAAAGGGCCGCCTCCATGGCCGACAGCCGAAGCTCACCGCGAAGCAGGAGGCGCACCTGGCGGTGCTGGTGGGCACGGGGGAGTACACGACCCTGGAGGTCGCCGAGCTCTTCGGCGTCGGACGCTCCACCGTGTACCGCGCCGTCCACCGCGCCGGGGCCCGCGCCGGCGCCTCAGTCCGGTCGGACAAGGCGACCCCGACCGGCGCAGTGACGTCCAGGTGAGCTCGCGCGGCCGTCCCGCACCCGACACCCCTGCGGGACGGCCGCAGCGCCGCCCTCCCTCGAGCCGCCGAGAGCTCCTCGCCGTCCCAGCAGGCGGTCGACTGCTGGGACGGGCCCCTCGCGCGGATCGGCGGTGGTCTCCTGTCGCCTCAGGGCAAGATCCGCCCATGGATGAGGTGCCCTGGCCCTTCGTGATCGCCGGCGGGCTGATGTTGCTCATCGCGCCGCACTCACTGATGCAGGCCAGCAACCGCTTCAGGCGCGCCGAGCGTGAGGGCGTTCGCGGGGCCATGACGAGTGGCTATCGACCTGAGGACGGCTTCAGATGGCCGCTGGCGCTGCTGGGGCTGGTGCTCGCTGCCGGTTGGACAACCGTCTGGGTGGTCGTCGGCACCCGGTAGTCGATCGACAGCGGCACGCTGTCCGGCCAGCGATCGTCAGCGGGACGCCGACCGGACAGTGATCCTCTGCGGACGCGAGTGGTCGCGCACCGCTGGCGGGCGACGGGAGGCGAGGTGCTCATGACGGGGACGGCAACGGCGCGGGGAGCCGGTGGAGGCCCGGTGGACCACGTCGTGGTCGGCGTGCTGGTGCGCGATGGTCGGGCGCTGATGGTCCACCGCAGCCCGCACCGTCGGTGGTACCCGGACGTGTGGGACCTGCCCGGCGGGCACGTCGAGGCCGGTGAAGACCCACGCGCGGCGCTCGTGCGCGAGCTGCGCGAAGAGCTCGCCGTCGAGGCGCAGGTGCACGGCGCCCCGATCGCACGCACCGTCGCCGACACGTTCGTGGCCGACGTGTGGGCCGTCCACCGCTGGCACGGAGAGCCGGTCAACGCCGCCCCCGACGAGCACGACGCCCTGGCGTGGCTGGACGTCGGCGACCTCGCCGGTCTGGATCTCGCGCATCCGGACCTGCCTGGCCAGGTGCGCCTCGCCCTGGGCAAGTCCCGGCCGGCGCGTACGAGCGAGGGAGTGTGTCCGTAGCAGGTCGCCGGAAGCAGTCGGCCGATCTGGGGGCCGGTAGCGACCAAACTCACCCATGTGCGAGAGGCAGACGCAGCAGGGGCGCGTGCGGAGCTGCTCGGGGAGCTGGCGACCGAGGTGGACGCCCTCCGGCCGGACCCCTACGTCCGGGTGGCGGTCGACGGGGTCGACGGCGCCGGCAAGAGCGTGCTCGCGGGCGAGCTGGCCGGCGCGCTCCGGGCCCGAGGGCGGGTGGTGGTGCACGCCTCCGTCGACGGCTTCCACCGGCCCCGCGACCAGCGGCACGCGCGAGGGCGTCAGGACCCGGAGGGCTTCTACCGCGATTCCTACGACCTGCCCTCCCTCGAGCGCGAGCTCCTCGACCCCTTCGCCCCGGGCGGTCACGGCCTGCACCGCACCCACGTCTTCGACGCCCGCACCGACCGCCCCCACGTGGCCGGGCAGGAGCAAGCAGCACCGGGCACCGTGCTGGTCGTCGACGGGATCTTCCTGCACCGGCCCGAGCTGCGCGGGCGCTGGACCTGGTCGCTGTGGCTCGAGGTCGACCGCGCCACGTCCCTGCGGCGCTGCGTCGCGCGCGACGGAGCCGGCTCGCCCGACCCCGCCGACCCCGCCAACCGGCGCTATGTCGACGGCCAGCTGTTGTACCTGCGCGAAGCGCGCCCGCAGCAGGCCGCCACCCACGTCGTGAACAACGACGACGTCGACGCGCCGGCCCTGGTGCGCTGACGGGCGATCCGCCACCGTCAGCAAGAACCGCGGGCCGCTGAGGTCAGCGCCCTTCCCAGCAGAGGATCGCCTCTGGGACGGCCGCGGAGGAGTAGCGACCGAGGTGTGCGAGCCGCCACGGTCACAGGCGAGGACCGCGGTCGCGGCTGTTGCGCTCGTCTCGCTTGGCGCGCTTGGCCCGCTCTGCCTGACGAGCTGCCTCCTGGCGGCGGCGGTCCTCCTGCTCGGCGGCGCGACGCTCTCCCTGCGCGGCGCGACGGTCGGCCTCGTCGGCGGCCTGCTGCACGGCCGCCAGGATGCTGCCCTTACGGCCCCCGGTAGACGTCTGCGGCGTCTTGTCCGGCGCCTCGGCGCGGGCGGCTGACCGACGGTCCAGTTCGCGCTGCTCGGCACTCAGGAAGCGGTCGAGACCGCGGGGGCGCTCCTGCGTGCTCGTCGTCGTCGTGGCGGGCCGCCCCGGCGTCGACGTCGTTCTGGCGGGCGGCGGCGCCGCGGCCGCGACGTCCACGCGCGGGCCCTGCTCGG
Organism: Pseudokineococcus marinus; assembly: GCF_013004605.1. Classification (GTDB taxonomy): domain Bacteria; phylum Actinomycetota; class Actinomycetes; order Actinomycetales; family Quadrisphaeraceae; genus Pseudokineococcus; species Pseudokineococcus marinus. Next base: position 12,136 of record NZ_JABEMA010000006.1, on the reverse strand, counting down.
TCGGGCGGGCCCCGTCGAGGGCGCGGGTCTGCTCGGCCCTGATTAGGTCTTCGCGGACCTGCGGCGGGAGCTGGACGCTCTGGCGCGACAGCCGCTCCTGGAGGTCCTCCACGCTCAAGGACCGGCCCTCGCCGGCCGCCGGCCCGGCGACCGGCCGCGAGGCGGTATCGGCGCCGGTGGTGGCCGCCACGTTGGCGTAGTGGCTCGCCGCGGCGGGGTCCCAGCCGACGGTCCAGCGCTGCGCCGGCGCGCCCTGGTCCTCGGTGGTGAAGGTGTGCTCGCTCACGGGCTCCTCCTGTACAGGCTCGTGCCGCAACGGCTCCGGTCGCGCGGGTCCCTCCTGCGTCGGGCGCTCCGGGGCGGGGTCACCTGCTCGGGGGGTGAGGTCCGGGTCGACTGCTTCGGCGGGCCGCTCCGCGGTCGCCGGCCGCGCGTAGCGGCCGGGCTCGAGCTTGTCGAGGACGGGCTTGTCGTTGGCGCTGGAGTCGTGGGTGCGGGCGTGCTCGGCCAGGGCGGTGACGACGCGCGCCTGGCGCTGGTCGTCGGTGGTCGGGATCCCGCGGTCGTGGGTCTGTGCGGCGGTCTCGAGCTGCTGACGGCCGGCGAAGATGTGGACGCGGTCGCGGTGGCGGCTGGTGGCGACGTGCATCCCCGGCTCGTCCATGCCGGGGCCGTGGACGAGGACCGATCCGCCTTGGTGGACGCCGTCGGGGCGGGTCCAGTCGGCCTCGACGGTCAGGCCCTCGGCCTTGTGTCCGGTCATGGCGTAGCCGAGGGAGACACCCCCGGCGGCGACGTAGCCGGGGGTGAGGGTGGCGGTCTGCTCGCGGTGGCCGTCGACGTCCTCGCATCGCCAGGCGACGCGGAGGCGGCCGTCGGTCTCGATGCCCTCGACGACGCCGCGGTAGCCGTTGAGGACGTCGGGTCCTTCGTGCATCCGTTGGGCGCGGTCGTTGAGGCGGATGAGGACGTGGTCGCCCTCGTGCAGCGTCAGCGTGCGCCCGCCGCGGACGTCATAGGTGCGCTGGGGGCCGAGCTCTCCGGCGGCCTCGCGGACGGCTTGGGCGGCCTCGTTGAGCCGGCCGACGGCCTCGTTGGAGGAGGCGAGCATGACGACGCCGCGCATCTCGGCGTGCGCGTCGGGGGCGCCGGCGCGCTCGTCCATCCAGCGGGAGACCATCGCCACTAGGGCCTGGTCGCCGGTCTCGGTGGCCACGAGTCGCCCGCGGTCCGACCACGACCCGAGCGCGTCGCGGTAGCGGCCGTCACGCCAGGCGGCGATGGCGGCGCGCTCGTCCTCGTCGCGCTGGCGCCGGTTGGCGGTCAGCTCCCCGCCGCCGACGATGTCGTGGACGCGCCCGAACAGGGACCCGCACCCGACGCCGCGGAGCTGCTGGGGGTCGCCCACCTCGACGACCTTGGTGCCGGAGGTCTGGGCGGCGCGGTAGAGCGTGGCGCGGTCGCGGTCGTCGGTCAGGTTTGCCTCGTCGAGGACCAGGACGTCGACCCCGGCCAGGCCGCTGCCGGTGCGGATGCGGTGGACCCACTGCGCGACGGTGCGGGAGGCGATGCCCGACTCGGTGGACAGGTTCTGCGCCGCGACGGCGGCGGTGGCGGCGCCGGCGACGACCAGTCCCTCGGCCTCCCAGGCGGTGCGGGCGGCACGCATCAGCGTCGTCTTGCCGGTGCCCGGGGGCCCCAGGACGGTGTCGAGGGCACGGTCGTCGGTGACCAGCCGCTCGACCATCCGGGCCTGCTCGGAGGACAGCTCGAAGCCCTGCGTGGCCTCGACGGTCGACCGCGCGAGGACCGCGGTCGTCGGTGCGACGTGCGCCGCGCCCTGCCCGGGCGCGGACGCCTGCGCGGCCTCGAGGACGACCCGCTCGGCGGCCACGACGTCGCGCGTGGTGAACCTCCTGGCGTTGGCCATGTGGTCGGCTCCGAGCTGCCGGCGCGCGGCCGCGGGCACCCGCAGGCCGTCGACGTCGGCCACGGCCAGAGACACGAACCCGGCGTCGGTCAGGGCCGCGTCGGTCAGCCGCTCGACCTCGGCGACGTCGGCCGCGCCGGACGGCAGCGCGTCGGCCACGGCCGCCAGGGCGTCCACGCGGGTGAAGCGTCGGCGGGTCGAGGTCAGCCCGTCCTCGGGGTCCTGGAGGGACCGGACGACGTCGGCCAGCAGCTCGGCTGACCGTTGGGCCTCCTGCTCCTGCCGGTGTTGCGCGGCGGCCTCGGGGGAGTCCCCCTCTTGGCCTTGGGCGTCGACCGGGCGGGGCCCGGGCATCGCCGCTGCCGCGACCGCGGCGGGGTCCAGCCCGCTGGCCCTGGCCTCGTCCTGCCACGCCTGCCGCAGCTCCTCGTCGGACGAGGCGGTGGCGTGGCCCTTCTCGTGCCGGGTCTGCGCCGCGGCCAGGTCCTCGGCGCGACGGGTAGCCACCTCGGGGTCGAAACCGAGGTCGCGCAGCATCGCCTCGATGCTCGCGCCGCGCTTGGAGAACGTGCGAAGCGTCTCGTCGGGGATGGCCTCGACCTCCCACGCCCCGGTGCGCGTCGACCGGGCGAAGGTGACGCCGAACTCGTCGGACAGCTCGCGCCGCACGAGGGCCTTGAGGACGTGGTCGGCGGCCGGCGCGTGGCGCATCAGGTCGCGCCCACCGGCGGCGACGGTCGACCACCGCCCGTCCTCGCCCTTGGTCATGTTCGCGATGGTCACGTGGACGTGCCAGTGCGGGTCGCCGGTCACGGCGTCCCCGACGGGGCGGGCGGCCCGGTGGACCATCGACCACCCGAGGAAGCCGCTGCCGGGGATCGTGGCAGCGGACTTCCCGCCGCCGTGCTTGCCGCGCATCCCGTACGCGGTCTGGGCCTCCAGCCAGTCGAAGGTGTCCCCGACCTTGGCGGTGTAAACCTGCTCCACCGACGCCGCAGCGCGCTCGTCCGCGAACGCCAGCAGGAGGCTGTGGGACTTCGGCAGCGTGAAGGACACGTCGTAACCGAGATTGCCGACGACCTTGCGCCGGGGGACGACCTGCTCGCTGGTGGTGCCGTCCTCGCCGGTGGTCGAGCGGACCTCGACGAGGTTCCCGACGGCCGTCGCGTAGGCATCGGCGCCCCACACCTTCTCGACGTCGACCCCGGCGCGGTCGGCCAAGACGCCGGCCTCGTCGGCGCGCAGCATCGCCCCGTCGCCGTCGCTGGCAACGGCCCGCAGAGCACGCTGCCAGGACGCCGACACCTTGGCGGAGGTGAACAGCTCGGCGGGCTCGACGCCCTCCTCGGCGGCCTGCTGAGCGACCGCCCGGACCAGCGGCGCGAGGGCGACCTTGGCGTCCTCGTGGACGGCGAGCTTCGGCTCGACCAGCCGCTCACCGCTGCGAGGATCGACTCCGGCCATCAGCGCGCGGGCGGTGTTGAACTGCGCCTCGTCCAGCACGGTCCCGGCCTCGATACCGACCTCGGCCAGGCCCGCGCCCGTCCACACTAAGGGCCGCTCCCGGCCGTCGACGTGGTAGTCGACCTGGGCGGTCGACGCCTGCGCTCCGAGGCACCCGTGGGAGCCGGCCAGCCGGTACTCGACCTGCTCGGGCGCGGCACCGATGGTCGTCACGTACGCCACCGGCCCCACCGCCCTTCGCTGTACCGCCCTGAACCGCCTCGCGCGGGCCGCTCGTATCCCCCGGCCCGGGGGATACCTTAGTGCAAAGGCCTCTCACGCTTCGGGGACCGCAGGTCCCTCGCTCGTAGGTGCTGAGGGTCGACGCCTCGACTCCGGAGGGGCTGTCCGTCGTCCTGGGAGGTCCCGCAGGGACCTCCCAGTCATGCCTAGTCGGCTAGTCCTCGGTCGGTCGGCATCGGTGCAGCTCGACGCTCTGGCTCTGACTGGTGGCTGGGTCCTGGGGGAGGGCAGGAAGGTCCCTCGGTACGGCGCATACAACTACTGAGTTCCGGGCGATAACCTCTGGACCGGAAGAACAGACGTCCCTTCGTGAGGAGACAGTGGTGGCGACGACGGCGCGGCAGGTCCGGTCCCGGGTCCGTGAGCAGATGGCCCGGCAGATGGCCGCTCGTGAGGAGAGCGCCCTGGCGGTCGCGACGGCCTGGGACAAGGTCGAGAAGGCCCGAGCTCGCACCACCGCCGCGGAGGACGCCGCGCGGGCCGCTGTGGTCGACGCTGGCTCGACGTTCTCCCTGCCTGACCTGGCCGACCTGTCGGGTGTGCCGCTGGCCGACCTGCGCCGCCTCGCGCGCGGCGCACGGGCCACGGCGGACAGCAACCCGGCGGCCACCACTGACGACGTCAACGTGAACCAGGAGCAGTCGGCCACCGACACCCCGGCCGGCTGACGACCGAAATCACCGACCACCGACGATGAGCGCCGCACCGATCACGCCCGCCGCCGCGCGGCGGCTGCGGTGTGCGCTCAGCGAGGCAGATGTCGTCGAGCGCTACCGGGCCAAGACCGCCCGGGTGGACGGGCACTCATGTCTGTTCTGGATCGGTGCCGTCTCCGGGCGCGGCCACGGCCGCCTGTGGGTCGGCACGGACGAGGACGGCCGCAACGTCGCGGTCATCGCCCACCGCTTCGGTTACGGCCTGGCGCACGGGTGGGACGCCCTCGCTGGCGCCCCGGTCGTCACCCACGCCTGCGACAACCCCCTGTGCCAGGAGCCGGGCCACTGGCGCGCCGGGACCCACACCGACAACCGGCTCGAGTGGGCCTGGCGACGACACCAGCTCGCCGGGCCGCTGCGGGACCTGCGCGGCGCCCGCGGCCGCGCGCTGGCCGTCCGCGATGCCGTCCGCGACGGCCGCCCCCTCGACGACGTCCTCACCGCCGGGACCAGCGAGGGCGACCGCGACCAGCTCCCGTTGTGGTGTTAGGTCCGCTGGGCTGAGGGCGTCAGTCCTTCATCGCCGCCGGGGGGCACGCGGCCTCGACCTCGGCCGCGAGCTGCGCCGCCGCCAGGCGGCCCAGCGGGGACGGAAGGCTGGTCACCCAGGCGCGGACCCGCTCCGGCTCGCGCACGGTCATCCGGGCGTAGACGGCCGGGTGCGTCGGCGCGGCCGGGGTCTTCTTGGTCTGCGGCGGCTGGAGCACCTGGCTCCACCGGCTCGTGACCGCGCCGGGGTACATCGCCACCGGGTAGACCGGCCCGGTCCACGGCCACGCGGACAGGCGCTGCATCAGCGCGGCGTTCATGGTGTTGGCCTCCCACCACCGGGAGGAGAACCAGTCGACCAGGGGCGTCTCTCCCGTGAGCAGCACGCCGCCCTCCAGCCGCAACGGGGCCTCGACAGGCAGGACGTTGGCGATGACCACACCCGCCGGGCCGACGAGGACGTGACCGACCCGGTGCTCGGTGCCGACGAGGAGCCGGTCGTGCATGACGGTCCACCCGTGCCCGCGCAGGGTGTCCAGCGCCCGCGCCGCGCGGCGCTCCCGGTCGATGGCCACCGACAGGTCCCGTACGACGTCGCCGCGGTCGTAGCGGGCCGCCACGCACCAGAGCCCGGCCGGAAGGGCCAGTAGTACCGGCCACACCAGCAGCAGCGCCGCCGGGTCGACGGCCAGCACGGCACGGGCGGTCAGCACCCCGCAGACCACCGCCACTACGGCCAGGACCACCGCGGCCCACGCCCGCCAGTCACGCACCACGGCCGGGCGCTCAGCGCGCCGCTGCGCCAGCTCCCGGTCGCGGGTCTGGATTAGCGACCCCGCCACCCCGCGGTCCACCCGGCCGCGCACGTCGAGGAAGGGCACCTCCGGCACCGACGCCCCGATGTCGTGCTGGCTCGACGTCACCGGCTCCGGCTTCGGCGTCGGGGCGGCCCCCTCCTCGGCCATCACGACCCCGCAGGGTCGAGCAGATCCACGTTGGCCACGACGAAGCCCGGCCAGCCGCCCTCGTACCGGCGGTCCACCAGGTCGCGCACGAGGACGTCTGGGATGTCGTCGGCCTCGGCCTGCCACCCGCAGTCGGCCAGCCAGCCGCGCGCCTCCTGCAGCAGCGCTGCCCGCTGCGGCACCGGCACCGCTGGCAGATGGTCGATGGCTAGCAGGGCGGCCGCGCGCTGCGCGCTGGTGCGCGTGGACAGCGCAGCCAGCTGTGCCTCGTCGAGGACGTGCGCGACGCTCATGGCCTTCTCCGTCCGCTCCCGGTGATCGAACAACGCGGTCCGCCGCTCAGACGCCGGCCCGACGCCATGGTCGCCGACACCGCCGCCACCCCCATAAGGCGCGCTCACTGCCGCCACCACGAGGCGACAGCCCCCGTGCCGCTCACATCCTCACGACTCGGCCCGGCCAGCGACAGCCACCAGCCCGTTGGAGGTGGCTGTCAGCGGAGCATGTACGCGTCCCACCCGACCCTGCGCAGCACCGGTGAGGTCCGCGCGAGCTGCGTGCTCGACGACGGCGCGTACCCAGCCTCGGCCAGCGCCGCCGCGAGCTCGGCCGTGCTCACCGGGCGCCCGGCCGCGCGGACCGCGTCGGCCATGACCAGGTCGCTGCGCACGCCCGCCTCGGGCGGGCACCTCAAAGCACCCCCCGACCCACCGACGTCAGCGGCGTCCTGGTCCTCGCCGGTGGCCAGCAGCCCGCCCGAGACCAGCCACGCCACCCACACCCACCCCGGCGCCACCCGCTCGACGTCGACGCCGGCGCGGGCGCTCGGAGGCACCCGCGAAAGGACCTCGACGACCGCGGCCCGCAGCTCGGACGGGGCGTAGGCGCGCACCGCCAGCAGCCGCACCACCGTGGCGGCCACCAGCCCCCGCTGCCCCGGACGTGCCCCGCGGCGCCAGCACCACCACGAGCCGTCCCCGCCCTGCAGCACCACCCACCGGGCGTCCCGGTCCAGCACCCCGGCCACCACGCGCGACGGCATCCCCGCGGCCTCCGCCACCGCCGCGACGGAGACGACGTCGACGCCACACACCGCCGCGGCCGCCGCGGCACGCGCGTCCCGCTCGAGAGCGGCGCGCCCTGTAGGGGCGAGGACCACCACCCCGCCGGTCTGCACGAGCTGGGCCCGACAGGCCACCCCGACGACCTCGGCGACCCGCAGTAGCGCGCCCGGATGCACCCCCGCCGAGCTCACCCCGGCCTCGACCAGCGCGGCGCGGGCTTGCTCGAGGGCGCGCACCGGGCCGCCCTGGAGAGCCTCGACGTCAGCGGCCACGCACGCCGGTGGGCCCGTCGCCAGCGCCAGGGCACGGACCTGCCCGAGCAGGTCCCGCAGCCACGACCGGGTGAACCCCGCCGCCTCAGCGGCCACCCCCGCCGGCACCGGCGGGCCGCCGTCGACCCCGAGCAGGTGCGCGCGCAGCATCGCCCACAGGTCCGGGCGCAGCGGCGCGACCCGCGCTAGCAGCAGCCCGACGGCGCTTTCGAGGTCACCCGGCGCCGGCACGACGGGCGAGGGCACCAGCGCTGGTGTCGTGGCCATCCGGGCAGCCGACCACACACCGCCGCCGTCGGTGCGTGCCCGTTCGGGTGCACACCCGTCCAGGCGCCGACCACGGATGCCGATGCCCTCCCTTCGGCAGAGGGGCGGACAGGTGGAGCCAGGCGCAGGAGCAGCAGAGCAGGCACGGCGGCACGCCGCCCGAGCCGAACGCCTCGCCGCCCAGCACTCCCTCGAGGCCACTACCGACCAGGCCCGCGCCGCGCTCGAGCGCGCCCAGCGCCAGGCCCAGCAGTGGGCGACCGGCGCCCAGGGCGAGGTCCAGGTTGCCAGCGCCCTGCGCGCCCTCGACCAGTACGGCTGGACAGCGCTGCACGACGTGCGCTGGCCCGGCCGCCAGCAGGCCAACCTCGACCACGTCGCCCTCGGCCCCGGCGGAGTCGTCGTCGTCGACGCCAAGAACTGGACCGGCCAGGTCGACGTCCGCGACGGGGTACTGCGCCAGAACGGCTACCACCGCACCCGCGAGGTCGACTCCGTCCTGACCGCCGCGGCCGCCGTCACCGTCCTGCTCGACCCCGCCCACCGCACCGCGGTCCGCGCCGTCCTGTGCCTCGCCGGGCGCGACCTTCCCGCCACGGCTACGACCAGCGGGGTCGTCGTCGTCGGCGAGACCCACCTCGCCGAGCATCTCGCCGCGCTGCCGGCACGGTTGAGCCCCTACGACGTCGCCGACCTCGGCCGGCACCTGCACGGGCTCCTCGAGCGACCAACCAGCGCGCCAGCACGCCGGCGCCGTCGGGCGACACGTACGACCGCGCCCCGCCGCCCGCGGCGTGCACCCGCCCGCCCCCGCAGGCGGCGCCTCGGGACCCGCCTCGCCGCGACGCTGGCGATCCTGCTCGGCCTCTGGTGGGTCCTGCAGTCGGTCGCCGGGCTCGTCACGAGCTACCTCGAGGACCTGAGCACCCCACCCGCACCCGTGCCGGTCACCAGCCTTGCCCCGCCTGCACCGGCCTCAGTCGCCCCAGTGCCGGACGCCTCGCTGCCCGCTCCGGCGCCTGACGCGGGATGACCGACCACGCCGCGACGCCTCGGCAGCGCGACCGCCACAACGCCGCGACGACATGCTGATCCGGTGAAGCACGGTGACGCGGGCGCCTTGGAGCTGGCCGACACGGCCCATCGGGAGTGGGACATCGTGATGACCCGCGAGCAGCGCTGGCGGCGCGTCAGCACCGGCATCACCGATCCCGACGAGGTCCACCGCCAGCTCGCCTGGTACCGCCTGAGCAACACCTCGGTGACCTTCCACGTCATCGAGCGCACCAGGACGCTGCACGAGCAGCTTGTCGACGAGCACGACGTCGCGCAGGCCTCCGGGGGAGGAGAGGCCATCGACGGGTCCTGACCAGCACTTATGTCATAACATGGGTTATCGGCTAGGCGCCGGGAGTGGCACAGACACCGATCACCGGTCCGCACCAGCGCACCGGTGGTTGCTAGCCGGCCTGCTGCGCCAGCTCGATGATCCACGGGGCCGTTACTGCGCCGCGCTTCTTGTCGGCACTCACGCGCGCTCGAGCCGCGGCGACTCGCTCTGGTTGGGAGACGTAGCGGCCCGTCACAGCGGTGCGGGTGCGAGTCACCATGGCGTCGCTGCGCGACGACGCGCCAGCCTTGTCCTTGCTGACATATCTGCCGGTGCTCATCGGCCTGCCGTTGTCAGCCATCGCCACCACCCCTTCCACTGCGACCTCAGTGTGCGCCGGGGCGCGTCCTGCGTCGAGACGGCCTCGCTCTCGTCCGCCACCGGGCCCAGCGCACGGTCGGTGGCCGCGGCGATGAGCTCGGCCTCGTGCTCATCGGCCCACTCGCTGTTCGCCAGCGCATCGAGCATGTCGTAGCCGACGGTGCGGATCTCGGTGTCCTGGCTGAGCGTGAGGTCGAGCGCCCACTGCGCGCGGGCCCACCACTGGTTCTTCCGCTCGGCGCGCTCCCGCTGCTTGCGGTCCTCCTCGGCGTTGGCGCGCTGAGTGTCGGCCGCCTTACGCGCCGCCCGGTAGGCGATGACGGCGGCCACCACGGCCGCCAGGCCACCGAAGCCGGGCGACTGCGCCCACGCACCGAGCCAGTCGAGAAGCACCCGGTGAGCGTAAGTGCGGCCCGAGGGGCGAGCTCGCGTCCGCCAGCCCACCGGCCCGTGAGCGTTCCGCTGACGATCGCTGGCCGGACAGTCGCCTGGGCGGTGCGGCCCGCTCTTTCGACGTGCGGGCACCCCGAGCAGGTGTGCGCAGGGCGCTTCGACCGCCGTGAAGGAGTCCCGGCGCGCGGCTCCGACGCAGTCCGGTCTCAGTGTTCCGCCGCGGGCGGTGCTGTCGCTGCGGCGTTGCAGCAGTCGACAGCCTGCCGCGGCCGCCAGCACGACGACGACTCACCATAACGTCCTCGCGAACGTTAGATTCACCGGTGTGGATCGAGCCGACGACTGCGACTTGCTGTGCCTGGACCTACTGCACGCCGAGCAGGTCCGCGCAGGCCTACCGGCCCGAGAGGCCCTGGACGACGTCGCCGCGCGGGCCAAGGCCCTCGCCGACCCGACTCGCCTGCGGGTGGCGACGGCCCTGGCGACCGGCGGGGCGATGTGCGGGGGCGACCTCGCCTGGGTGACCGGGCTGGCGACCAACCTCGTCTCCCACCACGCCCGGGCCCTGCGCGCCGCTGGTCTCGCCGCCTCTCGCCGCGACGGCAAGCTCGTCGTGTACCGCCTGACTCCCGAAGGCGAGGCCCTTCTCGCCGCCCTGACCGGCACCCCCTCGACCGCCGCCGGGGCCATCGTGCGAGCCGCGGTGCCGGCGACCACCACGACCGATCTGGAGGCGGAGACCCGATGAGCGCCCCGACCACGCCCACGACGCCCGACCTGAGCGCGACACGACGCGCAGTGCTGACCCGCCGGGTGCGCTGGGTCGTCGCCCTGACCATCACCTGGAATGTGGTCGAGGCGGTCGTGGCGATCACCGCCGGCCACGTCGCCTCCTCGAGCGCCCTGGTCGCCTTCGGCCTCGACTCCGTGGTCGAGGTCCTGTCGGCCGCCGCGGTGGCCTGGCAGTTCTCCGCCCCCGACCCCCAGGCCCGCGAACGCGTAGCCATGCGACTGATCGCCGTTTCCTTCGCCGGGCTGGCGCTGTTCGTCTCCGTCGACGCCGTCCGCACCCTCCTCGGGGCCACCGAGCCCGAGCACTCCCCCGTCGGCATCGTGCTGGCCGCCCTCAGCCTCGCCGTCATGCCCTTCCTGTCGTGGTCCGAGCGCCGCACCGGCCGCGAGCTCGGCTCTGCCTCCGCCGTCGCCGACTCCAAGCAGACCTTGCTGTGCACCTACCTGTCCGCGGTCCTGCTCGTCGGGCTGCTGCTCAACACCACCCTCGGGTGGACCTGGGCCGACCCCCTCGCCGCCCTCGTCATCGCCGCCGTCGCCCTCAAGGAAGCCCGCGAGGCCTGGCGCGGCGACGCCTGCTGCACCCCCACCGCCCTGACCACCCGTGCCGACGCCGACAGCAGCAGCGTCTCCGACGCAGCGACAACGGACGACGGGTGCGCCGACGGCTGCTGCGCTCCCACCACCGCCGGACGACGCCCGCAAGCCATCACTGTCACTACCAAGAAGCCATGACGGACTGCCGCACGAGTCCCTGACCGCCAGATCCTGGCGCCCAGGCGGCGTTCCAACAGACCACCGCCTGCCAGCGACCCGAAGGCCGCCCGAGCACCTCACCGCCGCTCCCCCGCAGCCGTCCCACATCGGATCGCCGGTGCTGCTGGGTGGGTCTCAGGCGACGGGTCGGCGTCTGGTGATGTCACCGTCGTCGCGGAGCCGAGGGTGAAGACGTCCTCGAGCAGGTCGATGCAAAGGCCGGGTCCGTCGTCGTCGACGCTGATGAGGACGCCGTCGTCGTCGGTGACCGCCGATAGGCGCACGCGCGAACGTGTGCCCGACGGCGCTGTCCACGACCGGCTGCAGCAGTAGCCGCTGGACGATGACGCCGAGCCCGGCCGGGTTCCAGGTGCCGGCCCCGGGAACCTGGTCCTGCCGTCCGGGTGCACGTGTACTCGAGGTCCCCCCCCCCCCCCGCTGAACATGGGTCGTCCAGACCGTGCGTCGGGACGGACGAAAGGCCTGCGGCGGTGATGTCGAGCATTCCGTGGAGCCCGCGCTGGCGAATTGGGGGGATGGTGCTTGATGGGCCCTTCTTCGGCGTACCTATCGGGTGATGTGCCACGGGCCGGAGCCTGTTGGAGCGGCAACCGATGACCACGTGTGCTCGACTGCCTTGCGTTACGACCGCACCGGCTGTCTGTTGGCTGGCCAGCGGGAGTCACGCATGTCCTGCTCGATGACGAGATGGAGTTTTCTGATGACTGCGACCTCCCGCGCTCTAGCCCTGGCCTCGGCGCTGACCCTCACCGCGCTGCCGCTGGCAGCCCCCGCCATGGCGGCCAGCAGCGGCACCACGGAGCTCACCGGCAACCTGACCCAGCTCAACGACAGCGGCGCCAGCGCCGAGGTCACGGGCTCCGTCACCGGCGACGAGCTCACCATCAACATCACGCCCCAGGGCCTGCTCGAGGGCGCTCCCCACGCGCAGCACATCCACATCGGCGGCACGAACTCCTGCCCGTCGAACGACATGGAGGGCTCCGGCGCGAACGGCGCCCTGCAGGTCACCGA
>NZ_JABEMA010000059.1 GCF_013004605.1 Pseudokineococcus marinus | reverse complement strand
GGCCGCTCGTGCCGCCCACGACCGACCACCTCGTGCCCCGGGTCCGCGGCGGCCCGTCCTGGCTGGAGAACGAGGTCGCGGCGTGCCGGCGCTGCAACGCCCAGCGCGGCCACGCCGGCGCCGCCGACTGGGTGCGCGAGTGCCGGGGGCGGGGCTGGGACCCGGACGTGGAGCACCTCCTCGCCGTGCTCGCCGCGCTGCAGGGGGCGGTTGCCCGCCGGGGCGGGCAGCGCCGCGCCCGCGAGGCCGCCGACCGGCAGGTGCGCCGCCTCGAGCGGCTCCGCTGACCCCGGGTCGGGCGGGACGCGTCCCCGGCCCCGGGGTCCCACGACCCTGGACAGCCCGTCGCGGGAGCGGTCTGATGCGCCCATGACGCTGCGCACCGAGCCCTGGCCCGCCGGCACGCCGTGCTGGATCGACGTCGTCGTCGGCGACGTGCGGTCGTCGTCGGACTTCTACGCCGCGGTCCTCGGCTGGGACGTCCCTGCACCCGACGAGGAGCACGGCGGCTACGTCATCGCCTCCGTCGACGGTGCCGCGGCCGCCGGCATCGGCCCGAAGCACGACCCGGACGCCCCCAGCGCCTGGACGCTCTACCTGGCGACGGACGACGCCGACGCGACGGCGGCCGCGGCGGTCGAGCACGGCGGCGTCGTGCTGCTGCCGCCGGGCGACGTCGGGCCGCTGGGGCGCCTCGCGGTGCTCGCCGACCCCACCGGCGCGACCGTCGGCCTGTGGCAGGCCGGCACCCACATCGGGTGCGGCGTCGTGAACGCCCCGGGCGGGCTCGTGTGGGAGGACCTGCGCTCCCCCGCCCCCGACATCGCCCGCACCTTCTACGCCGGCGTCTTCGGCTACAGCACCGAGGGCGTCGACATGGCGCCCGAGGACTACACGACCTTCGCCCTGCCCGCCGGCGACCCGCTCGGCGGCATCGGTGGGCTGATGGGCGCCGACGCGCCCCACTGGCTCGTCTACGTGGGCGTCGAGGACGCCGACGCGGCCGCCGCGGCGGCGGAGGCGTCCGGGGGCCGCGTGGTCTCCCCGCCCGTCGACACGCCCTTCGGCCGCATGACCGTGCTCGCCGACCCCGACGGCGCCGTCTTCACGGCCATGACCCTCGCGGACCCGCCCGCCTGAGAGCGCGGGCGCGTCGCCGAGCGGCGCAGGCGGGCGGGAGGACCGACGGGCTCAGCTCACCAGCGGTGGGCGACGTCGACGACGACCCTCGAGGTGGCGCCGTCGCGCAGCACGAAGGAGCGGAACGGCGTGCGGGCGCGCACGCCCACGCCGACCGTCGTCTGCCCCTCGAAGCTGCCGGCCCAGGCGACCTGGCGCAGGGCGCCCATGCCGGTGGTGGTGACGAGCTCGCGGGCGTCGGCCGGCGCGTAGGTGGGGCGGAAGCCCTCGTCGTGGCTGGGCGCCCCGACGACGACGACGAGCTGCGCGCCGCCCCGCAGCGGCACCGGCGTGCCCGAGCCGTCCTGGGTGACGCCGTCGACGTAGAGGACGGCGTGGCCGCCGACCTCGCCGCGGACGTCGACGACGAGCCGGTCGAAGCAGGCGTGGCGGCCCGCCCGGACGCCGGTCACGGCGCCGCTGCCGAGGCCGAGGGCCACCTCGTCCGTCGAGCCCCAGGCGGTGCGGCAGGTGGCCGCGTCCGCGGCGCCCGCCGCTGTCGGGGCCACCAGCAGGCCGGCCGCCAGCACCAGCGCCGCGACGCCGCGCACCCCGCGGCCCCGCCGTGCGCGAGCGCCCTCGACGAGCCCTGCCACCCCTGCTGCACCCATGACGCCCCCTCGCTGCGGCGTCGCCCCTCGGCTCGCCAGGAGCGGGACTGTAGTGACGCCCCGGGGCCGCCGCCGGGCGTTCACCCGTGCGGCCCAGCAGCCCCGGCACGCCCGGGGGACGCCCTCAGAGGAGGTACTGGAAGACCTGGCTGCCCGGCTCGAGCCGCTCGACGTCGAGGCCGGTCTCGACCATGCGCCGTTCCAGGGGAGCGAGGTCCTCGGGGCGGGCGACCTCGACGCCGATGAGGGCGGGCCCGGTCTCCCGGCTGTTGCGCTTGACGTACTCGAAGCGGGTGATGTCGTCCTCCGGGCCGAGCACCTCGTCGAGGAAGCGGCGCAGCGCCCCCGGTTCCTGGGCGAACTGGACGAGGAAGTAGTGCTTGAGGCCCTCGTGGACGAGGGAGCGCTCGAGCACCTCCCCGTAGCGGCTGACGTCGTTGTTGCCGCCGGACAGCACGCAGACGACGTCCTGCCCCGGCTCGAGCGCGACCGGCGACCCGAGGGCCGCGGTGGCGAGCGCCCCGGCGGGCTCGGCGATGACGCCGTCCACCTGGTACAGCCGCAGCATCTCCGTGCAGACGCGCCCCTCGGGGACGGCGACGAGCTCGGCGCCGCTGTCGCGCACGAGGGGCAGGGTCACGTGACCCGCCGTCCGCACCGCGGCGCCGTCGACGAAGGTCTCGACGTCCCGCAGCGGCACGGGGCGCCCCGCGGCCAGCGCCGCGGCCATCGACGCGGCGCCCGCCGGCTCGACGCCGACGAGCCGCACGCCGGGGTGGCGCGCGGCCATCCACGTCGCCGTGCCGGCGAGCAGCCCGCCGCCGCCGACGGGGACGACGAGGACGTCGGGCAGCCGCCCGGTCTGCTCGCGGTGCTGCTCGACCAGCTCGACGGCGACGGTGCCCTGGCCGGCGACCGTGCGGGGGTCGTCGAAGGCGGGCACGACGACGGCGCCGGTGCGCTCGGCCTCCTCGCGCGTGGCCGTGACGGCGTCGTCGTAGACGTCGCCGACGACGACGACCTCGACGGACGACCCGCCGAGGGCCGCGATGCGCTCGCGCTTCTGGCGGGGCGTCGTGCGCGGCAGCAGCACGCGGCCGCGCACGCCGAGCTCGCGGCAGGCGGCGGCGACGCCCTGGCCGTGGTTGCCCGCGCTCGCGCAGACGACGCCGCGGGCCAGCTCGTCCGCCGAGAGCTGGGCGATGAGGTTGTAGGCGCCGCGGACCTTGTAGGAGCGGACGTCCTGCAGGTCCTCGCGCTTGAGGTGCACCCGCGCGCCCGTGGCCTCCGATAGCCGCACGGACTCCTGCAGCGGCGTCCGCCGGACCACGCCGGCCAGGCGGCGGGCGGCGTCCTCCACCGCCTCCGGGGTCACCGGCGGCGCCTCAGCGGCTGGTCCGGTCGTCGCCCTCCCCGGGGGCACGGCCGTGGTGGTCGTCGAGGCGTCGATGAGCCCTCTCCCGCGCTCGCGGCCGCGCCGCTCCGGCGGCCTCGTGGCGGGCGCCACCGCGGCGCGCGGCCGGCTCGGCCCCGCGCCCGCCGGTCGAGCGCCCGCCGGGGATGCTAGACGCGTCCGGGTGCCGGGACGGGGGGCGTCCGCCGACCGGTCACGCCGCCGGTCAGCCCTCGGCCGGTGCGGCGACCTGCGCGCGCTCGGGCGGGCGCCGCGCCCAGAAGGACGCCAGCGTGGAGCCCGAGAGGTTGTGCCAGACCGAGAAGAGCGCGGCGGGCAGGGCGGCCAGCGGCGCGAAGTGCGCCGTCGCGAGCGCGGCCGCGAGCCCGGAGTTCTGCATGCCGACCTCGATGCTCACCGCACGGGACGCCGCCTCGCCGACGCCGGTCACCCGCCCGACGAGGCGCCCGAGCGCCAGCCCGAGAAGGTTGTGCAGCACGACGGCGAGCAGCACGAGGAGGCCGGCCGAGCGGACGGCGTCCGCGTTCGCCCCGACGACGGCGGCGACGACCACGACGATCCCCAGCACCGAGACGAGCGGCAGCAGCGGCAGCGCGCGCTCGACGACCCGCGGCGCCAGGCGGCGCACGAGGGCGCCGGCGAGGACGGGCAGGAGGACGACCTGGAGGATGGAGACGACGAGCGAGGAGGCCTGGACGTCGAGCGTCGAGCCGACGAGCCAGAGCACGAGCAGGGGCGTGAGCACGGGCGCCAGGAGCGTCGAGACCGTCGTCATGGCGACGGACAGCGCGACGTCGCCGCGGGCGAGGTGGACGACGACGTTGGAGGCCGTGCCCCCCGGCGAGGCGCCGACGAGCACCATGCCGACGACGAGCAGGGGGTCGAGGTCGAGGGCGCGCGCGACGGCCCACCCCAGCAGCGGCATGACCGTGTACTGGGCCAGGACGCCGACGAGCACGGCGCGGGGCCGCCGCCCGAGCACGGCGAAGTCCGCCGGCCGCAGCGTCAGGCCCATCCCGAACATGATGACGCCGAGCAGCAGCGGCACCTGCGGCGCCAGCGACGCCGTGGGCCCGGGCAGCAGCAGCCCCAGGACGAGCCCGCCGACGACGAGCAGGCCGAACCACCGGCCGACGACCTCGGCCACGCGCACCAGGGCTCGCACGGCCCCTCCTCTCGTCGTCACGGACCGGTGGCGCGGACGGCCACCCACCGGGTCTCATCCCCGCCGACGCCGTCGCGGTCGGGGCGGCCGCAGGCTACGGAGGCCGCGGCGCGGCGCGCCCCGCCGTCTCAGCTCGCCTCGCCGACCGTGACGGCCTGGGCCTGCACGGCGGGCGGCACCTCCGCCCCGGGCGCCGTGGCCCGGCCGGGCAGGCGGCCGAGGTGCCGGCGGCTCGCCGCGAGCACGAGGACGCCGACGAGCACGGCCGCCGCACCGACGGCGAAGGGCACGTGGGGGCTGAGGCTCTCGCCGAGCCGGCCCGCCAGCCAGGGGGCCACCGCCCCTCCGCCGAAGCGCACGAAGCTGTAGGCCGCGGAGGCCGTGGAGCGCTCGACGGGCGCGACGAGCATGACCGCCTCGGTGATGAGCGTGTTGACGAGTCCGAGCGGGATCCCGGCGAGGACGACGCAGACGGCGAGGACCGCCTGCGAGCCCGTGAGCAGGGCCATGACGGCGAGGTCGACGGCGAAGAGCCCGAGCGCGAGGAGGATGCCCGGCACGGTCCCGACCCGCCGCTGGAGCCGCGGGGCGAGGAGGACCGAGCTCAGCGCCAGGCAGGCGCCCCAGCCGAAGAAGACGAGGCCGACGGCGTAGATGCCGAGGTCCAGCGGGAACGGCGTGTAGGCGAGGAGCGTGAAGAAGCCGACGTTGTAGAGCAGCGCGGTGACGGCCACGGCGAGCAGCCCGCGGTGGCGCAGCGCGCGGAAGGGGTCCAGCGGCGTCGTCGCCCGCGCCGGCTTCGGCACCTCCGGGAGGAAGACCGCGACCGCGACCACGGCCACGGCCATGAGGACGGCCACGCCGAAGAAGGGCCCCCGCCACGAGACCCCGCCCAGGAGGCCGCCGAGCAGGGGGCCGGTGGCGATGCCGATCCCCAGCGCGGCCTCGTAGAGGATGATCGCCCCGGCCACGCCACCGCTCGACGCGCCGACGATGGTCGCGAGCGCCGTCGCGATGAAGAGCGCGTTGCCGAGGCCCCAGCCCGCGCGGAAGCCGACGATCTCGCCGATGGTGCCGGAGGAGCCGGCGAGGGCGCTGAAGACCACGACGAGCGCCAGCCCGCCGAGCAGCGTGCGCTTCGGGCCGATCCGGCTGGAGATCGTGCCCGTGACGAGCATCGCGAGGCCGGTGACGGCCATGTAGCTCGTGAAGAGGAGCGAGACCTGCGACGGGGACGCGTCGAGCTCCTCGCCGATCGGCTTGAGGATCGGGTCGACGAGCCCGATCCCCATGAAGGCGATGACGCAGGCCGCCGCGACGGCCCAGACCGCTCGCGGCTGGTGGAGCACTCCGCCCCCTCCGCCGTCGTGCGGCGTCGCGGCGCCGGCACCCGCAGCGGAGGTCGTCGTCGCGGGGGTCGTCGTCGCGGGAGTGGTGCCGGTGGTCGAGGGCTCGGGTGCCACGGGGGCCTCCTGGGGAGTCGCTGCGGGAGGGGACGGCGAGGGGTCAGCCGCCCGGCGGGGCGTGCGCGACGAGGTCGCGCAGCACGGCGAGCCCGCGCGCGAGGTCCTCGTGCTGCTGCCCCGAGAGCGCCCCGAGCTGCGGGGCGAGCGCCCGTCCCGCGGCGGCGCGCTGCTCGGTGAGGCGCTGCCGCCCGGCCGGCGTCGTGGCGACGAGCGACGCGCGCGCGTCGTCCGGGTCGGAGGACCGCTCGACCCAGCCGTGGCGCTCGAGGCGCTGCACGAGGGCGGTGGCGGTGGGCTGGGAGGTGCGGTCGAGGGCCGCGAGGGCGCTCACGCGCAGCGGCCCCAGCTCGTCGACCTGCGACAGGGCGCGCCACAGCGCCGTCGGCATCCCGCCGTCGGCGGCGCGTCCCGCCCAGCGGGTGAAGCGCGCGGCGAGCACGAGGAGGTCGACGGCGAGGGCCTCGTCCGCCGAGGGCTCCGGCGCAGCAACCGTTCGCTCAGGCACCGGACGAGGCTACATAGGTTGCCTATGCATCGTCCACCCGGTCAGCCCTCCGGGAGCGGGACGAGGAGGGCCGGCGAGGCGGCGGTCGGCACGACCACCCCCTCGCCGGCCCTCGCGGCGAGGCGGCTCAGCGCCGGGCGGTGACCGCCGCGCGCCGCGAGTCGTCGCGGATCTGGCCGACGAGCTCCGAGAGCACGTCCTCCAGCGTGACGATGCCGATGAGCTGCCCGCCCGCGTCCCGGACGGCGGCCAGGTGCGCGCCGTCGCTCTGCATCGTCGTCAGCACGGTGCGCAGAGCGGCGTCAGACGGCACCTCCGGCAGGGGGCGCACCCGCGCGGGATCGAGGGGCTGGCCTCGCCGGTCGGCGTCGGTCTCCAGCAGGTCCTTGACGTGCACGTAGCCGTGCAGGGACCCGTCGCCCGCCTGCAGCGGGAAGCGCGAGAAGCCGCGCACCGCCGTCCGCTCCGCCTCCTCCGGCGTGACGCGCACCGGCAGGGTCGTGACCTCGCCGAGCGGGATCATCACCGAGGCGACGTCGTGCTCGTCGAACTCGAGCGCCTCGAGGAGCAGGGCGCCCTCGCGCTCGTCGAGCAGCCCGCCCTCGCGGGACTCGGTGACCAGCCCGGCCACCTCGTCGCGCGTGAAGACGCTGGCCACCTCGTCCTTCGGCTCGACGCCCAGCGCCCGCAGCACGAGGTTGGCGGTGCGGTTGAGCAGCCAGATGACGGGGTGCAGCACCCGCACGACGAGGACGAGCGGCGGCCCGAGCACGAGGGCCGCGCGGTCCGGCCCCGCGAGGGCGATGTTCTTCGGCACCATCTCCCCGAGCACGACGTGCAGCAGGGTGACGAGGCCGAGGGCGATCGCGAAGGCCACCGGGTGCAGCAGGGCCTCCGGCAGGCCCGCCGCCTCGAAGGGCACCTCGATGAGGTGCGCGATGGCGGGCTCGGAGAGGGCGCCGAGCAGGAGCGAGCAGATGGTGATGCCCAGCTGCGCGCCGGCCATCATCAGCGACACGTGCTCCATGGCGTGCAGCGTCGTCCGCGCCGCGCGCGAGCCCTCGGCGGCGCGGGGCTCGATCATCGTGCGCCGCGCGGAGATCAGCGCGAACTCCGCGCCGACGAAGAAGGCGTTGAGGGCGAGCAGCAGCGCCGTCAGCGCCAGGCCCAGCCAGTCGCTCACCGGTCCCCCTCCCCGCGGGCCGCGGCGTGCTCGACGTCGCGGGCCCCTCTCCCGTCGTCGGACCCGTCGTCCGTCTCGTCGCCGTCATCGCCGTCGTGGTCGTCCTCGGCCCCCTCGGGGACGAGCAGCTCGACGACGACCTGCTCGATCCGGTGGCCGTCGAGCGCGGCCACCTCGAGCGCGATGTCCTTCGGCGGGCGCCCGGGCGCCTCGTCCGCGGGCACGACGACGCGGTCGCCCACCACGGGCAGGCGCTCGAGGTGGAGCGTCACGAGCCCGCCGAGCGTGTCGTAGTCCTCGTGCTCGGGGACCGCCGCGCCCAGCAGCTCGCTGGCCTCGTCGGGGCGCAGGTTGCCGGCCAGCTGCCAGCGGCCCTGCGCGTCGGGCGGCACGGGCTCCTCGTCGGGGTCGTGCTCGTCGCGGACCTCGCCCACGAGCTCCTCCACGAGGTCCTCGAGCGTGACGAGGCCCGCGACGTCGCCGAACTCGTCGACGACGACGGCCATCTGCAGGCCGTCCGCGCGCAGCTGGTCGAGCAAGGCGTCCAGCGGCACCGTGTCGGGCACGTGCACCGCCTCCGCCATGACCTCGCGCACGCGGGTGGTCGCCCGCAGCTCGAACGGGACGCCGAGCGCGTGCCGCACGTGGACGACGCCGATGGCCTCGTCGTGCTCCTCGTCGAGGACGGGGAAGCGCGAGTGGCCGCTCTCGGCGGCCGCGTGCAGCACCTCCGCCACGGTGTCGTCGAGGTCGCTCGTGTCCATGAGGCCGCGCGGCGTCATGACGTCGCGGGCCCGCCGGTCGCCGAAGGCGAGGGAGCGCTGCAGGAGGTCGGCCGTGTCCGCCCGCAGCGTCCCCTGGTCCGCGGAGTGGCGGACGAGGCCCGCGAGCTCCTCGGGGGAGCGCGCGGACGCCAGCTCCTCCTGCGGCTCGAAGCCGAGGAGGCGCAGGATCCGGTTGGCCGCGCCGTTGCAGAAGCGGATGAGCGGGGCGAAGACCCGCGTGAAGCCGCGCATGAAGCCGTTGACGACGCGGGCGGTCCGCATGGGCTGGGAGATGGCGATGTTCTTGGGCACGAGCTCGCCGAAGAGCATCGTCAGCACCGTGGCCAGGACGAGGGCGAGGGCCGTGGCGACGCCGCTCGCCGCGCGCGGGCCCAGGCCGGCCGCCTCGAGGGGGCCGTCGACGATCTCGGCGATCGCCGGCTGCGACAGGTAGCCGATGGCGAGGTTGGTCACCGTGATGCCGACCTGCGCGCCGGACAGCTGGGTCGACAGGCTGCGCAGGGAGCGGAGGACGCCGTCGGCGCCGGGCTCGCCGCTGCGGGCGGCCCGCTCGACGGCGCTGCGGTTGACGGTGACGAAGGCGAACTCGGCGGCGACGAAGGCGCCGCACGCCAGCACGAGGCCGGCGGCCAGGAGCAGGAGGAGCACGTCCGCGATCACGCGCGCCTCCGGCGGGTGCGGGGCGGCGTCGTGGACGGGCGGGGACGGCGGGCCTCGCGCCGGAGACCGGCTGCGTCCCGCGGGGAGGGGGCCCGTCGCGCGACGGTCGCGCGTCTGGAGCCCTCCCCGGTCGTACTGTCCCGAGCGTCGGATGGTGCGGCGCTCATGGTCTCCTCTCCTCGCGGTGGCGCGCCCGCCGTCGGCGGGCGGCGCGCGGGGAGCCCCGCGCGCCCGACCAGTGTGGGGCCTGGCGCGCGGGAGCGGTGCGCTGCGTCCTCAGGCGGCGCGCCCGCGGGAGGGTCTCAGCCCAGGAGGTCGTGCCGGACGACGGACTGCTCGCGCCCCGGCCCCACGCCGACGACCGAGATGCGCGCACCGGACATCTCCTCGAGGGCCTCGACGTAGCGCTGCGCGGCGGCGGGCAGGTCGGACCACTCGCGGGCGCCCGAGATGTCGCCCTCCCAGCCCTCGAGCTCGGTGAGCACGGGCCGGGCGTGGTGCAGGTCGGTCTGCGTCGCCGGCAGCTCGTCGACCCGTCGGCCGTCGACCTCGTAGCCGGTGCACACCGGGATGCGCTCGCGCCCGCCGAGGACGTCGAGCTTGGTGAGGACGAAGTCGGTGACGCCGTTGACCCGGGCGGCGTAGCGAGCCACCGGTGCGTCGTACCAGCCGCAGCGGCGGGGGCGCCCCGTCGTCGTCCCGAACTCGGCGCCGGCCTCGCGCAGGGCGTCGCCCTCGGCGCCGTGCAGCTCCGTGGGGAAGGGACCCTCGCCGACGCGCGTCGTGTAGGCCTTGACGACGGCGACGACCCGCGAGACCCGCGTCGGAGGGATGCCCGAGCCCGTGCAGGCGCCGCCCGCGGTGGCGCTCGACGACGTCACGAAGGGGTAGGTGCCGTGGTCGACGTCGAGCATCGTGGCCTGGCCGGCCTCGAGCAGCACCGTGCGTCCCTCGTCGAGGGCCTCGTGGAGGAGGAGGCCGGTGTCGGCGACCATCGGCCGCAGGCGCTCGGCGTGCTCGAGCAGCTCGTCGACGACCTCGTCGACCTCGATCGCCCGGCGGTTGTAGACCTTGACGAGCACGTGGTTCTTGAGGTCGAGGGCCGCCTCGACCTTCTGCCGCAGGATGCTCGCGTCGAAGACGTCCTGGACCCGCAGGCCGACGCGGGACATCTTGTCGGCGTACGTCGGCCCGATGCCGCGGCCCGTCGTGCCGATCTTCCGCGAGCCGAGGAAGCGCTCCGTGACGCGGTCGAGCACCCGGTTGTACGGCGGGATGAGGTGGGCGCTCGAGCTGACGACGAGCGCGCTCGTGTCGACGCCGCGCGCCTCGAGCCCGTCGAGCTCCTCGAAGAGCACCGAGAGGTCGACGACGACGCCGTTGCCGATGACCGGGACGACGCCCGGCGTGAGGATGCCGCTGGGCAGGAGGTGCAGGGCGTACGTCTCGCCGCCGACGACGACGGTGTGCCCGGCGTTGTTGCCGCCGTTGAACTTGACGACGTAGTCCAGGCGGTCGCCGAGCTGGTCGGTCGCCTTGCCCTTCCCCTCGTCCCCCCACTGGGCACCGACGAGCACGATGGCGGGCACGGGCGTGCACCTGCTTCCTCAGACGACGAACGGGACGGGCGCGGGCGGACCGGCGCGCGGCCCCGTCGCGGTCGACCGGGCCGTCGACAGAGGCGTCGACCGGGGCGCGAGGCTACCGCCCACGGCGGCGCGGGCGCCCAGCGCCGGACGGGTCAGCGCCGGACCGGTCGGCGGACGGCGACCGGCCGGGGCCTCTCAGCCCTGGGGCAGCAGCTCCACGGGGGCCTGCGCGTCGCAGTCGGCGAGGAAGCCGGCGCACCGGTCGGCCTCGTCGCCCTCCCCCACCGCCGCCGCGGCCCGCGCCAGGGCGGCGAGAGCGCGCAGGAAGCCGCGGTTGGGCTCGTGCGCGTAGGGCACGGGCCCGGCGCCGCGCCAGCCCGCGCGCCGGAGGGCGTCGAGGCCGCGGTGGTAGCCCGTGCGGGCGTAGGCGTAGGCCTGGACGACCTCGCCGTCGGCCAGGGCGTCCTCCGCGAGGACGGCCCACGGCAGGCTCGCCGCCGGCGTCCGGGCGGCGACCTCCGCCGCGTCCTGCCCCTGCTCGAGGGCCCGCGCAGCGGGCGCCTCCAGGTCGTCCGGCAGGAGGGTCGCGGGCGGCCCGCCGAGGAGGTCGCGGGAGCCGCGCGCGGGGGGCGTGGGTGCGCTCATGGCGCCAGTGTGGCCGACGGGGCGGGCACCGCCCGCCCGGCGCCGCCCGTCCACGCCCGTCCACGCCCGGCCCCGCGCCCGACGCCGCGTCAGGCCCCGCGTCCGGCCCAGCCCGGCCCAGCCCGGCCCAGCCCGGCCCCGCGTCCGACCCGCGGGGTGCGTCGCCCGTGCCCGGTGCGCCGGGAACGCCTGACCCGGACGGGTCGTCGCGCTCGTCGCGGAGGCCCGGCCCGGGTGCCCCGGGTACCGTGCGGGGGTGATGCCGAGCACGGCGGGGGCCTCCCGCGCACGACGGGGCGGCCCCTCCCGCGAGCGGGGGGCCGCCCGGTGATCGAGCTGTCGACGACCGCGACGGCGACGGTCCTCGTCGTCGCCGGCGACCTCGACCTCTCGGCCCGCGGCGAGTTCCCGGAGATCGTGGCGCGGGTCAGCGGCCTGCGGCGCCAGCTCCTCGTCGTGGACCTGTGCCGCACGACCTTCCTCGACTCGACGGGCGCGGCCTTCCTCATCTCCCTCGCCGACGCCACGGCGCGCCGGGGCGGCGTGACGTCGCTGCGCGGCGGCGACGACCGCACCCTCTACGTGCTCGAGGTGTGCGGCGCCCTCGACATGTTCCGCGTGGTCGAGGACCACCGCTGCGAGCCGGACCAGGCGCCGAGCCCCTGGGCGGGCGCCCGGCGCTGACCGGTGCAGCGCTGACCGGCGCTCCCCGACCGGTCCGACCCACCCGCCCCGGCGCGCGGGTCAGCCCCGCCCGCCGCCGGCCGTCGACGGCTGGTCGGGCAGCCGGGCCCAGACGGTCTTGCCGGTGCCGGAGTGGCGCCATCCCCAGTCCGAGAGCCGCTCGACGACGTGCAGGCCGAAGCCGCCGGGGCCCTCGCGCCGCTCGGCGACGACGCCGGGGGGCGCCGGGTTGGCGTCGTCGACCTCCACGAGCAGCCCTCGCTCGTCGTGCTGCAGGCGCAGACCCACCGGCCCCCAGCCGTGCAGGACGGCGTTGCCCACGAGCTCGGAGACGACCAGCTCGGCCTGGGCGGTGCTGGGCAGCCCCCACAGCCGTCCGAGCCGGGAGGCCTTGCGGCGGGCGCGGGCGACGGACCCCGGGTCCCCGGGGAGCTGCCAGCGGCGGCGGCGGGGGCCGGGGCGGGTCGGCGCCGGGCCGGGCACCCGCACGACGACGACGGCGAGGTCGTCCTCGGGCACGTCGCCCAGCACCTCGAGCAGGTGCTCGCCGGTGCCCGCGGCGTCCGTGCCCCAGGCGCCCTCGCAGGCCTCGACGAGGGCGGCGACGCCGTCGCGCAGGGAGCGGGACCGGCGCTCGACGAGCCCGTCGGTGCACAGCACGAGCACGTCGCCGGGCCCCGCCTCGACGACCGCCGTCGAGCGCGGCCGGTCGCCGACCCCCACGAGGACGCCCTCGCCCCCCGAGAGCGCCCGCGCGCGCCCGGCCTGCACGAGGACGGGCGGCAGGTGGCCGGCGCGCGACCACGACACCTCCCACGTGCCGTCGCCGAGGTCCTCGAGCCGTGCGTAGAGCAGGCTGGCCGACCGGCGGATGCGCATGCCGGCGACGAGCTGGTCCACCCGCATGAGGACGGTCCCGGGCTCCTCCTGCTCGTGGGCGTAGGCGCGCACCACGGAGCGCAGCTGCCCCATCGCGGCCGCCGCCTCGATGTCGTGGCCGACGACGTCGCCGACGACGAGCCCGACGGCGTCGGGGCCCGGCGTCATGACGTCGAACCAGTCGCCCCCGACCTGCGCGTGGTCCGCGCTCGGCACGTAGTAGGACCAGACGTCGAGGTCGGGCACGTGGGGCTGCTCGGGCAGCATGCTGCGCTGCAGCGCCTCGGCGAGCAGGTGCTGCTGCTCGTGCAGCCGCGCGCTCGCCAGGGACAGCCCCAGGCGGCGGGCCACCTCGACGACCAGGTCGACGTCGTCGTCGTCGAGGCCCTCGCCCCCGCCGGCGGGCGCGTCCGCGACGACGAGGAGCCCGAGGACGCCGTCGCGCCCGGGCACCGGTACGGAGAGGACGGGCCGGGGGCCGCCGCCGCGAGCCGCGTCGTCGGCCGGCTCGACGAGGAGCCCGTCGAGCAGCCCGGCCAGCCACCCGCTCGCGGAGGGGCCCGCGCCGGGC
>NZ_JABEMA010000058.1 GCF_013004605.1 Pseudokineococcus marinus | reverse complement strand
GCACGGCTCGTGGGTGACCTCGACCGTGCGCATGGGCGAGCTCCTGGACAACCTCGTGCGCTGGGACCTGCACCCCGAGCGCCTCGTCACCGCGACGTTCCCGCTCGAGGAGGCCGCCGAGGCCTACGCCACCGCCGACGCCGCCGCCGGCGGCAAGGTCGGCGTCGTCTGGCCCGACGACTGAGAGTGCACGCCCTCCTCTCCCGAGGGCACGAGCCCGCCCTCTCGTGCACCTGGGCTCAGACGTCTGCCCAGCCGACCCCCCGACAAGAAGCTGCCCCCTGCGAGGAGGACCACCGATGAGCTTGGTCGAGACCCCCGAGATCCTGGTCGACGGCCGGACCGGGAGCGGGAGCACCCTGCATCACGTCTGGAACCAGTGCGCCGGTGCTGGTCGAGCGAACGAGGCGCTGCGGGCGGACTGGCAGGCGCACTTCGCCGAAGCGGTGGAACGGCTCGGCTTCCGCTCCGTGCGCTTCCACGGACTCTTCCACGACGACATGTTCGTGTACCGGGACACCTACGGCGGGGGCTTCGGTCCCGACGAGGCGCTGGCTGAGCCGGTGCACACCTTCAGCTACGTCGACAAGGTCTTCGACGTCGTCGTCGACGCGGGGGTGGTCCCCTTCGTCGAGCTCGGCTTCATGCCGCGGGGGCTGGCCACGACCACGGAGACCGTCTTCTGGTGGGGGGCGCACTGCAGTCCCCCCACCGACATGAGCAGGTGGCTGGCCCTCGTCACGGCCACCGTGGAGCACTGGGTGGAGCGCTACGGGTTGCCGGAGGTCCGCCGCTGGAAGTTCGAGGTGTGGAACGAGCCCAACCTCGTCCCCCACTTCTGGACCGGGACCCGGAGCCAGTACTTCGAGCTGTACGAGCAGACCGCCCGCGCCGTCAAGGCCGTCGACGGCCGGCTCGCCGTGGGAGGACCCTCCACGAGCGTCTTCGTGCCCGATGCGCGCTACGCGGGCGAGACGGAGGACCGCAGCGCCGAGCACGCCACCGCCGCCGCCCAGGACGTCGACGCCCTCGACTGGCGTCCTGTGTGGATCGAGGAGTTCCTCACCTGGTGCCAGGAGAGGGACGTGCCCGTCGACTTCGTCTCCACCCACCTGTACCCGACCGACTTCGCGTTCGGCGCGAACGGGGAGTCGGTGAGCATCAGCCGGTACGCCGACGCGACGCGGGACGATCTCGTGCGGCTCCGCGCGCTCCTGGCAGACAGCGCCTACCCGCACGCCGAGACGCACATCACCGAGTGGTCCACCTCCCCCTCGAGCCGTGACGCCATGCACGACACCGTCTTCGCGGCGACCTACGTGGCCCGTGCCTACCTGCGCTGCGCCGGGCTGGCCGACTCGATCTCCTACTGGACCTTCACGGACGTCTTCGAGGAGGGCGGAGCCGGCATCGGCCCCTTCCACGGCGGCTTCGGGCTCGTCACCGAGCAGGGCATCCACAAGCCGACCTTCCACGCCCTGGCGATGCTCGCCCGTCTGGGCGACGCAGTCCTGCTGGCCAGCGACTCGGGGGTCCTGACACGCGACAGCACCACTGGTGACATCGCCGGCCTGTTCGTCAACTACCCCGCAGAGATGGGCGGCCAGTCCGTCGGGTCCGCCGCCACGCACGAGCAGACCCGCGCGCTCGCCGGCATCGGCACCGACCTCGTGGTCAGGCACACCATCAGCGGACTCGCACCGGGCTCGTCCTACGTCATGGAGGTCCTGGACCTGCAGCACGGGGACGTCTGCGAGGCCTGGCGACGGCTGGGGTCCCCCCGCAACCTCAGCCGCGGCCAGGAGGCGCACCTGCGCCGCGTGGCTGACGCGCTGGACCGCACCGAGCTCATCGCCTCGCGCGACGGAGTGCTCGAGGTCGACATCACGATCGCTCCGTGGGCCCTCCTGTCGCTGCGCCCCCTCTCCTGAGCTGCGCCTCTCACGAGCAGGTCCTCGCCCGCGACGAGCACTGCTGGGCCCCAGCGGGAACCCTTGACGCCCTCTCACGTCCGTCCTAGCATCCATCAACCAGCGCGTAACGTTTCGCTCTGGCGGACCAAGCCAGGTCGAGCCCAACCGGGCCAGCCACAGGGGTTGCCTCCCAGCGGCTTCGGACGACTGGCCCGTCATATGTCTCAAAGGAGAGCAGATGCACTCGAACAGGACAGTCCTGCCAGCTCGAGGCGGCGCACGCCGCGGTGGCGCCGCGGTCGTGGCCGTGGGGGCGTTCGCCACGGTCCTCGCCGGCTGCTCCGCCGGATCGAGCGGCTCGGAGGTGCCCGGCATGGACGGCGAGACGGTGGAGATGGGCACCTGGATCGGCGGCGAGGCCGACCAGGCGCAGTGGTCCGCCTACGTCGACGCCGGCGAGGCGGCGGACCCCGAGGTCTCCGTCTCCTTCTCCGGCCCCCCGATCGGGGACTTCTACACCAAGCTGCCGACCGTGCTCAGGGGAAGCAACGCCCCGTGCATCGTCACGCTGCAGAACGGCCAGGTCGGCCCCTACGTCTCCGGGCTCGAGCCTCTCGAGCAGTACGCCGAGGAGGCCGGGGTGGACTTCGGCGACTACAACTCGGCCATGATCGAGCAGCTGAGCGTCGACGGACAGGTCTACGCGATCCCCTACGACGCGGCGCCCGCAGTCGTCTACTACAACAAGGAGATGTTCGAGGCCGCGGGTGTCCCCGAGCCGTCGATCGACTGGACGACCGAGGACTTCCTCGCGGCCGCGAGGGCGACCACCAGGGACGGCGTGTGGGGCTTCGCGCTGGGGCAGGGCATCACCCCGGTGACGTCTCTGATGTCCGCGAACGGTGAGAACTACGTCTCCGAGGACGGCGTCGCCGATCTCGACGACCCGAACCTCGTGAGCCGCTTCCAGTGGTACGTCGACCTGGCCACCGAGGAGGGGGTGGCCAAGCCGCTCGAGGCCTCCGGCGGGAGCTTCCCGGACATCGACGCCTTCAGCACCGGCCAGGCCGCGATGAGCATGAACGGCCTGTGGGACCTTCCGAACGAGCAGGAGAAGCTCGGCGAGGACGTCGTCGGCGTGGCCACGGTCCCGAGTGACGACGGAGGGTCGATGGGGTACGTCGGGGGGACCGGCTTCGCCATGACGAAGAGCTGCGGTGACAAGGAAGCCGCCTTCGCCGCCATCAAGGCCATCACCAGCGCCGAGGCGATGCAGAGCGTGGCGAGGTCGCGCGCGACCGTGGTCGCCCGACCTGACAGCTTCGACGCCTGGGCGGAGACGATCGGCTCGCAGCAGACGGCCGACGTCGTGAGGCAGCTGACGGAGAACTCCTTCACGACGCCCACACCCTCCGAGCTCAGCCAGCTCAACACCCTCATCACCCAGTACGAGACCAACGCCTTCTCCGGCGAGAGCAGCGCACAGGAGGTCCTCCAGCAGGTCGCCTCCGCCCTGAACCAGTGACCGCGTCCGGCCTCCAGGACTCCGGCGTGACCAGCCCGACCCCCGTCGCCCCCGGGCCCCGCGCCCGGGGGCGCCGTCCCTTCGGCACCACGTGGGTCGGTTGGCTCTTCGTCCTCCCGGGGCTGCTCGGACTGCTGGTCTTCATCGTGGTCCCGATGGTCGCGTCCCTGGTGCTGGGCTTCTCGGAGTCCACGCTGCTCGGTGGGACGCGCATGACGGGCCTCGAGAACTTCGAGCGCCTGTTCGCCGACCAGCAGTTCATCACCAGCATCGTGGTGACGACCGTCTTCGTCGTCGTCTACACGCCGCTGAACATCGCGGTCGCGCTCGCCGTCGCCCTGTGGTTGAGGACCAGGCTCGCGGGCAGCGGCTGGCTCCGGGTCGTCTTCCTGATCCCCGCCCTGTCCCCGATGGTGGCGAACGCCGCGGTGTTCCGGCTGATCCTGCAGCAGGACGGCGCGGTGAACGGCCTCCTGGCGACGGTCGGCATCGCGCCCGTCCCCTGGCTCAGCGATGGGGACTGGGCCCTCGTCACCGTCATCCTGGTGTCCGTGTGGCAGTCGTTCGGCTACAACATGATCATCATCGGGGCTGGTCTCGACGCCGTGAGTCCGGACGTCCTCGCCGCCTCGCGCATCGACGGCGCGGGACCGTTCCGACGGCTCGTCTCGATCAACCTCCCGCTGATCAGCCCAGCGCTCTTCTTCACCACCGTCCTGACGGTCATCGGAGCGTGGCAGACCTTCGCGCAGTCGTACGTGATCACTGGCGGCGGGCCGGGCAACAGCACGACGACGATCATGCTCTACCTGTACCGGACGGCCTTCACCTACGACCAGCTCGGATACGCCTCGACGATCGCCACCATCTTGTTCCTGATCATCGCGGCCTTCACGCTCGTCCAGGTCTGGGGTCAGAAGAAGTGGGTGCACTATGACTAGTCCGACCCTGAACGGCGTGCAGACCGGCAGGCCCGCTCCCGCTGCGTCGTCCCGCCGAAGGCGGCCGCGCCGAGGGGCCTTCGCGGCCAACACGGCGGCCGCATGGGCTGTCGCGCTGGTCTTCTCCTTCCCCTTGATCTGGACGTTCTTCACCGCGCTGAAGCCGGCCAACGAGGTCTTCGGCCAGGACATCGAGTTCATCGGGTCGGAGATCCTGTGGTCGAACTTCGTCGACGCCTGGGTGGAGGTCAGCTTCGGTCGACTGCTGGCGAACAGCCTCACCGTCGCGCTCATCTCGACGGCCCTCAGCCTCGTGGTCGCGACCTTGACGGCTTTCGCCTTCTCCCGCCTGCGCTTCCGGGGGCGCGACGCGGTCTTCCTGCTGTTCATCATCACCCTGACGCTGCCCATCGAGATCGCAGTGATCCCGCTCTACCTGGGTTTCGACGCGGTGGGGCTCGTCGACACGTGGACGGCGCTCATCCTCCCGGGGCTGTTCGGCGCCTACGGCACCTTCCTGCTGCGACAGTTCATGCTGCAGATCCCGGTCGAGCTCGAGGAGGCGGCGAAGATCGACGGGGCCTCGACCGGGCGGATCCTCGTGAGCGTGGTCATCCCGCTGGTCCGTCCGGCGCTCTCGGTGCTGGCGATCTTCTCCTTCCTCGGCAGCTGGAACAACTTCTTGTGGCCGTTGATCATCTTGAACAGCCGCGAGAAGTGGACCCTCCCCATCGGCCTCGCGGGCTTCTCGGGTCAGACGGGGACCCAGTGGGAGCTGCTCATGGCGGGGTGCGTGCTCACGATCCTCCCGGTGGTGGTCGTCGTCGCCATCGCCCAGAAGCAGCTCGTCGCCGCCATCGGGGCCGGCGCGTTCGGGGGCCGCTGATCCGGCCCGCCCCAGGCGAGCCCTCGCCCCCACCGGTCGACCTCCCCCTCCGTCCGTCCGCATCGAAGGACCACCGTGGCCGCACCTGGATCTCCGTCCACCGACTCCGCCCAGCAGCCCGAGACGAGCTCCCTCACCCCGCTCGACCCCTCCTCGCTCCCCCGACCGGTCGACACCTCCGACAACTCCCGGGCGCTGTCCCGAGTCGACGCGGTCGTCGCGAACGGCCCGTTCGACGCCACCTGGGAATCGCTGAGCGCCTACCGGCCGCCGAGCTGGTTCGGTGAGGCCAAGTTCGGCGTGTTCCTGCACTGGGGCGCGTACACGGTGCCTGCCTTCGACACCGAGTGGTACCCGCGGCACATGTACCGAGAGGGCACCCGGTCCTTCGACCACCACGTCGCGACGTACGGCAGCCAGCGGCACTTCGGCTACAAGGACTTCTTGCCGCACTTCGGCATGGAGCGCTTCGACCCGCACGAGTGGGCGGCGCTCTTCAAGCGCGCCGGCGCCCAGTACGTCGTCCCGGTCGCCGAGCACCACGACGGCTACGCCTTGTACGACACCGACCGTTCGAGGTGGAAGTCGACGACGATCGGTCCGCGGCGGGACCTGCTCGGGGACCTGCTCGCGGCGGTGGACGAGCAGTGGCTGATCACGGGAGCGTCATCGCACCGAGCCGAGCACTGGTTCTTCATGAACGGCGGGACCGCGTTCGACTCCGACGTCCGCGATCCGGCGTACGCGGACCTCTACGGGCCGGCGCTGCGCAAGGAGATCAGCCCGACGAGTCGCTTCCTCGAGGACTGGCTGCTGCGGACGGTCGAGGTCATCGACAAGTACCGACCCCAGCTCCTCTACTTCGACTCCGGCATCGAGGAGCCGTCCTTCGAGCCCTACCTGCGCCGCCTCGCGGCGTTCTACTACAACCGTGCGTCCGCATGGGGGCGCGAGGTCGTCATCAACGAGAAGTGGGGCTCCTTCGCTCCCGGCACCTCTGTGCTCGACATCGAGCGGGGGACGACGAGCCGGATCCTCCCGTCGGTGTGGCAGAACGACACCTCGGTGTCCCGCACGTCGTGGAGCTGGGTGGAGGGACACGTCTACAAGACCGCGGACGACATCATCGGCGAGCTGGCGGACGTGGTGTCCAAGAACGGCAACCTGCTGCTGAACATCGGGCCCCGCCCCGACGGCACGATCGCCGAACCCGAGGTCGAGCTGCTCGAGGCCATCGGTGCGTGGCTGGCGGTGAACGGTGAGGGCGTCTACGGCACGAGGCCCTGGGCGGTCTACGGGGAGGGTCCGACCCAGACCCCGGTCGGAGCCTTCTCGGACTCGACCTCGGCTGCGTACGGCGCCGAGGACTTCCGGTTCACCACGATGTCCGAGGTGGGGCACGACTACGTCTACGCCATCGCCCTCGGACGCCCGGAGGACGGTCACCTGCGAGTGCGCAGCTTCGGCTCGGCGAGCCGTCTGCTGTCTCGTCCGATCATCGACGTCCGGGTGCTCGGGCAGCGGGACCAGGTCGAGTGGCGGCGGGAGGACGACGTCCTCGACGTGGTGGTCCCGCCGTCGCTGCGCACGGGGCCGGGCGGCCCCGTGGTCCGGGTCGAGCTCGCCCCCGGCGACGTCGAGGTGCGCACCGACTTCTTCCACGGGCTCTCGATCTGAACGCGGCGTCCCAGCGGCGCGCACCGTGCTGGCCAGTCCGATGCGGCGGACGAGGAGGTCGAGCGGTCTCGTCAGGTCGAGCCGCTCGGCCTCGCCGTCCCCTCCGCGGTGGAGGCGCAGGGACGCGCTCGGGGGCTGCGCGTCGACGTCCTGCACATCGGCACCGGCGCCGAGAGCACGCGGTGCAGGCGCATCGCGCGACGACGACGCGCAGCACCGGGTCGAGCGCGGACGGAGGGGGCACCCGCCGCCAGTCCACGCCGCTCCCCCGAGGCTCCTCCTCCCCGTCGTGCTCCGGGCACCAGGGAAGGACGGACGGGTCCGAGCGCTCGGCAGGTCAGCATCCTCGGCCGGCCTCCGGACGTAGCCCCGTCGCCGCTCACCCGACGTCGTCCGGATCCGGCGGTCGCGGTATCCCCCCGCAGACCGACGCGCTCTCCTGGTCCAGCTGCAGCACCCACGTCCGCGAGGGACGAGTGCTGCGGCTGGGTCCGGCCGAGGAGGTAGGTGCCGACCTCGTTCACGGGCAGCCGGCCGGCGCCCCTCAGTCCGCGGACTGCGGGGTCGCGTCGTCCATGACCTCGAGCACCACGACGCCGCGCCGGTCGAGGGGTACGGCGTCGCCCGCCGCGTACGTGGCGCCGGACACGAGGTCCGTCGCCGTCGCGGGCGTGGTGACGGCAGCAGGGGTGGCGGACCAGTTCGAGACGAAAGTGATCCTCGAGCGACCGGTCGTGCCCGTGCTGATGGTGACGGACTCCCCGGCCCGCCAGGCCGACTTCTGGGTGTCCGGCACGAGCCAGCGCCCGATGCTGCGGCCGAGAGCAGGGTTGGGGACGGTACCGACGTACGAGACCCGACCGGATCCGAAAGCGTGGGTGGTCACCGCTGCGTCTGCCCCGAGCTCGGTCGGCGCGTACCGGAGCACGACGTCCGCGTCGTCCACCTCGAGCACGTCGACCCACTCGGTCCCCGCCGACTCGGCCTCCAGCACGAGGTCCCCCTCGGCGCTCACCGCCAGCGGCTCGTCGATGTTGGAGTACTCGTCGTAGTGCAGACCGGCCGCGTCCGTCAGGAGCGCCGGCGCGACCGCGAGCCGCGCGCGGGCCAGCTCGTCGCCGTAGCCGGTGCGGATCCCGAGCACCAGGTGGCCCCCGGCCTCCGCGTAGGCCCGGAGGTGCTCCAGGACCTCGTCGTCGGCGACGTACACCGCTGGAGCGACGAGCACCGGGTAGCGACTCACGAGCTCGTCGACGTCGGTCGTCACGAACTGACGCAGGTGCTGCACCCGGACCTGCGCGCCGGCCTCGAAGAGGCCGCGGTAGAACGCGTCGAAGATCTTCAGGTAGGCGCGCGGATCAGGAGATCCGTCGGCCCGCGCCAGGGGCGGGTAGAACTCGAAGGACCACTTGGTGTCGCTCGAGTAGAGCACGAGCACGTCGGCGTCGGGCTCGTAACTGTCCAGGGAGGAGCCGAGCGCCTTCAGGGTCGCGCCGAGGTCGGCCACCTCTCGGTAGATCCTGCCCGGCTGCTGGCTGTGGGGAAGGACCCCGCCCCAGTAGGTCTCGATGCCGAAGTGCAGCGTGTGCCAGTGCCAGTACTCGACCATCCGACCGCCTCGGGCGAGCAGGGCCAGGGCCGCCTGCTTGATCTGCCCCGGGTACGGCGGGTGGTTCGTCCACGAGCCGTTGATCGACTGAGCATTCGTCTCGGTGACCAGGTACTGCGACTGCGCGGAGGAGAACGCGCGGTCGCCCCACTCGAACAGCGCCCACACACCGGTACCCCACCAGGGCATCTCGCGAGGAAG
This sequence comes from Pseudokineococcus marinus, assembly GCF_013004605.1. Lineage (GTDB taxonomy): Bacteria > Actinomycetota > Actinomycetes > Actinomycetales > Quadrisphaeraceae > Pseudokineococcus > Pseudokineococcus marinus. The sequence continues at coordinate 4,726 of NZ_JABEMA010000058.1, read as the reverse complement.
CTCAGCGGTCGCGTCGAGGTCTCCCTGCATCTTGTAGTAGGGGTTGCCGGCGACCACATCCAGGGGGGCGACGATCTCGTCGTCCGAGATCTGCGCCTGGGAGTACGCGATGCAGGTCGTCACGAACTGGTCCTCTCGGACGTACTCCCGCACCAGGTCGGCCTGCCACGCGATCAGGTCCGTCGCGAGCGTGGACTGGAAACGCCGCCACTCCAGCTGGTACTGGGGCATGAGGTTGCCGTCGGGCCGCCACAGGTCGGCCCAGTCGGACAGGCGGTGGGACCAGTAGACGAGGCCCCACTCGCGGTTGAGCTCCTCGACAGTGCCGTACCGGTCGCGCAACCAGTCGACGAAACGCTGGAACGTGTGCTCGTTGTGGGGCAGGTGGTTCCCCGGCTCGTTGTCGACCTGGTACCCGATGATCGCGGGGTGCTGGGCGTAGCGCTGGACGACCTTGCGGGCGATCCGCTCGGCGTAGAAGCGGTAGGCCGGGTGGCTCTGGTCCATCTCCTGCCGGCGACCCCAGGCCATGCGGACGCCTGTCGCGGACTCGGCGGCGATCTCGGGGTGCAGACGCTGCAGCCACGGCGGGATCGCGTACGTCGGGGTGCCGAGGACCACGCCGATGCCCCTGGAGTGCGCGCCGTCCAGCACCGGCTCCAGCCAGTCGAGCTCGAAGACACCCTCGCGCGGCTCCCATGTGGACCAGACGGACTCGCCCACCCGGATGACGGTGAAGCCTGCCTCCGCCATCAGGTCCAGATCGCGGTCCAGCGTGCCCTCCGGCTGGTACTCCGCGTAGTACGCGGCACCGAAGAGGACGCCCGAGAAGCGGGGTGCTGCAGTCATCGTCGACCCAATCCGTCGGGCGATGCGCCGACAGCACCGCGTGAGCAAAACGATACGCGTAGAGGTCGAGCGTGTGGTGGAGGCGCGTGGGAGGCACCACGTGCTCCCGGTCTGCCGAGTGCCGACAGGTGGCCGGCTGTGCGCCATGGCGTATCCCGCGGTGCGGGCCTCGTCGGCCAGGTACCGGTGGCCGAGCTCGAGGTCGTCGCACTGGTCGCCTCCGGGGTCCGTCGTCCACCTAGCGGACTACACGAACGTTCCGATAGGGTCTTCGCATGCCAGATCGACCTCGCATCGGCGTCATGCTGCCTCGCGATCTGCCGTCCTCGCTGCTCCTGGAGTACGCGCGCACGGCCGAGCGACTCGGCTTCGACGAGCTGTGGGTCGTCGAGGACCTCGGCTTCCGCGGCGGCTTCGCGCAGGCGGCGGCGGTGCTCGGCGTCACCGAGCGGATCCGCGTAGGCATCGGGATCCTGCCTGCGGCGGTGCGCAACGTCGCCTACGCCGCGATGGAGATCGCCACCCTGGAGCAGCTCCACCCCGGACGTACGGATGTCGGCATCGGCCACGGCATGCCGGGCTGGCTGAAACAGGCCGGCGCATGGCCGGAGCGACCTCTGCGGTTCCTGTCGGAGTACGTCACCACGGTCCGCGAGCTCCTGGCAGGAGGTGAGGTCGCCGGCCTGCGCCTGGACCCCTCCGTGGTGCCCGCCGCCGTGCCGCCGCTGCTGCTGGGCGTCCGGGGCCCGAAGTCGCTGGCGACGTCGGGGCGCGTGGCGGACGGCACCGTGCTCGCCGAGCCGACTGCCCCCGAGTACGTGACTGCGGCGCTCGGCGCGATCGCGGCGCAGCCCGGGCACCACGTGGTGGCGTACAACGTCGGTGCGGTGGACGACGACCCGCGGGCTGCGGTCGACGCGGTGCGTCCTGCGCTCGAGTGGATCGGCGAACCGGACTGGGCGCCCCATCTGGCGCCCCTGGACATCGCGGACGACTTCGCGTCCCTGCGCGCCCGGTCGGCCACGCGCCAGGACTTCACCGCCGCGCTGCCCGAGGAGTGGGTCCGCCGGCTCGCGCTCGCCGGGACGCCCGAGCAGGTCCGCAGGCGGATCGACGAGCTCGGCGCCGCTGGGGTGACGTCGAGCGTCTTCATCCCTGCAGGCTCGGAGCCGCTCGAGGCACTGATCGCGGTCGCCAGGGTGCTGTGAGCACGCGTCGCACCGAGCCGGGACGGCGCGTGCGACTCCTGGAGACCGTGCTCGACCTCATCGCCCGTGACGGCGTGGCCGGCGCCACCTACCGGGCCGTCGCGGCCGCGGCCGACGTGCCGTTGGGGTCGATGACGTACCACTTCCCGACCCGGGACGACATGCTCTACGCCGCGTTCTCGCACCTGGCCGACACCCAGCACGCGCGCTTCGACCAGATCATGGCTGCTTCGCCCGACGGCGAGGACCCGCGTGAGCGCGTCGTGGACCTGATCGTCACCCACGGAGGCGGGTACGGCCGCGACATGGTGCTGTCGGCTGAGCTGTACGCGTTGGCGGTGCGCGATGAACGCTACCGAGCCCTGATCCAGGACTGGATGGGACGCTCACGCGTCTCGCTCGAGCGGCACTTCGCACCCGAGCTCACGCCGATGATCGACGCGCTGGCGGAGGGACTGGTCCTTCACAGTCACATCTCCACCGAGCCGTTCGACGTCGACCGGGTCCGCGCTGCCGTGTACCGCCTCATCGGCCCGAGCGGGGACGCCACCACGCCGTGACCGCGGCGGCGCTCTCGTCGCCCGGTCCCGGAGAAGTCCCGCCCCCTCACCCCTGCCCGTCATGACCCGGAGCCCGCCATGACCCCGACCGTGCCCATGAGGACGGCCGTCACCCCTCAGCGCAGACGCGTCGCACTGTTCGCGGCGTTCTTCGTCACCGGCTCGTCCATGGCCACGTGGGTGTCGCGCACCCCGGCGATCAGGGACGCGATCAGCGCCAGCACGGCGGAGATGGGACTGGTGATCGCGGGCCTGTCGGCGGGCTCCGTGCTCGGCATCTCCGTCGCCGGGATGCTCGTGGCCCGCCGCGGCGCCCGGCTGGTGGTGCTGTGCGGCATGGTCGCCATCGTGGCCGGCGTCATGGTCGTCGCGCTGGGTACCGCCGCGGACCAGGGATGGCTCGTCGCCACGGGTCTGGCGTTCTTCGGGTACGGCATGGGGTCAGGAGAGATCGGCCTGAACGTCGAGGGCGTCGACGTCGAGCAGGCGTTGAAGAGGACTGTCGTGCCGAGCCTGCACGGTTGCTACAGCCTCGGCATCGCGGTCGGCGGCCTGGGCGGTCTGGCCGCGAGCACGGCCGGGGTCTCGGTCGTCGCGCACCTCGCTGCCGTCGCCGTCGCAGCTGCTGCCGTGTCGACGTGGCTCGTGGCGAACCTCGCCCCCGCCGTGGGTCAGGAAGCAGCGACCAGCGGGTCGCATGGACGGGCGTCACTCGGTGGTTCCATCACCGGGTTCCTCTCCGTCTGGACCGAGCGCCGCACCCTGGCGATCTGCGTCATCGTGCTGGGGATGGCTTTGGCCGAGGGGTCGGCGAACGACTGGCTCCCGCTGATCATGGTCGACGGCTTCGCCCTCTCGGCCGCGACCGCGTCCCTCGTGTACGCGCTCTTCGGAGTGTCCATGGCGATCGGCCGGTTCGGCGGCGGGTACTTCCTCGACAGGTTCGGCCGGGCACAGGTGATGGTGGCGAGCGCGGCCCTCGCCGTCCTGGGGATCGGTACGGTCGCGTTCGCGCCCACGCCGGCACTCGGAGCCGCAGGTGTCTTCCTCTGGGGTGTCGGCGCCTCGCTCGGCTTCCCCGTGGCGCTGTCCGCAGCCGGAGACGAGCCCGTCGGTGCAGCCCGTCGGGTCAGTGCTGTCGCGACTGCCGGGTACACGGCTTTCCTCGTCGGTCCGCCAGTCCTCGGCTTCGTCGGTGAGCACGTGGGTCTCCGGTCCGCGATCGTGGTCGTCCTCGTCGCGGTCGCCATCTCCGCACTCTTCTCCCGCGCGGTGTCCAAGCCCACTGCCCTGAGCCGGCAGCAGAGCTCCGTGTGATGGACTCGCGGTCTACGGCTACCGGGGACTGCTGCACGAGCACGTCCTGCCCGGGCCGTGGCGTCCTCGAGCCGACCGGGGTCACCGATGGACGATGCCCGCATCCTCCCTGCACCCCGGCCCTCGCCCACTGGGCGGTCTCGCTCAGCGCGGCGGTGACCTGCTCGGGCGGTCGTGGGGGCAGGTGCCGGTACGGGCGGGTGCGGGTGGTCGCGGTCGTGACGACGATGTCAGCCATCGCGTGGCCGCCCGCGCGCAGGTGCACCGCGTAGACCAGCCCCCCGGGGCAGACCACCGTCGGGGGACCGATCCGGCGGCCCTCGGTCGCGGCGACGGAGGAGCGTGCACGGCCCGCTCCAGGCGTGGGTGCGGCTCAGCGGGATCGTCCTACGGCGAGAGGCTGGCCATGGTGCTCGGACGCGCGGGCGTCGTGCTCACCGCCGGCGTGACTCCAGAGGGCGATGTCCTGCAGGCGGTGAGGGCGTCGCGGAGCGGTGGCGGGTCGTCGGCCATCGACGCAGCCGGTGACGTCTTGGCCGGGACGCCGCAGGGTGGGCGCGGCACCCGGCGAAGGACCCACGAGCGCGCCCGGCACTCGCCCGCGTGCCCGTCACGTCGGTCCAGACGGTGTCAGACGGGACGGTGACGGTCCGTCAGGTGCGAGCGGCTGCGCGCCAGCGCGGACGGCGCCGGGCCCGGTCGTCCGCCGTCGCAGGCACCAGCCCGCGGCGAGGAGCAGCGCGCCCAGTGCGGCGCCCGCCCCCACCGGGGCCCCGGTGCGCGGGAGGGTCG
>NZ_JABEMA010000578.1 GCF_013004605.1 Pseudokineococcus marinus | reverse complement strand
AGCGGCGTGGGCGCGGTCGCCCGAGGCGCGGTACAGCCGTCCGCGGCCCTCGACCGCCTCGGCGGCGCGCACGACCACGGGCAGGCGCTCCGGCACGAGCCGGCCCAGCCGGCGCCCGCGCCAGAGCAGGAGCAGCAGCGCGGCGACCCCGAGCACCTGGGCGGCGCGCACCAGGCCGGGCGGCACGAGGGCCGACAAGGGGAGAGGCTCGTCGGACAGCGCCGGGTCGAGCGGGTCGGGCAGGTACCAGACGAGGGTGTCACGGGCGCCGAGTGTGGCCAGGGCCAGAGCGGCGTTGCCCTCGTCGGCGACGGTCTCGTTGCGCAGCACATCCGGTTGGCCGAGCACGACGACGCGTCCGCCGGCGGCCTCACCGGCGCTGTCGCCACCAGCGTCGACGACGGCGTAGGGCGCTCCGCCGAAGGGCAGGCCGTAGCAGAGCGTGACGTTGGGGTCCTCGTCGTCGCGAGGCTCGACGAGCGTCCCGCCGCCGGTCGCCGGCCCGGCGGCTGTGGCGGCCGGCAGGTCGCACTGCGGCGGCACGGCGCTCGCCGCCTCGACGTCCTCGCCGAGCCGCAGCGACGGGGCCAGCACCTCGAGGTCCTCGGCCGTCGGCTGCACGAGGAGGAGGTCGGCGCCCGAGGCCGCGAGGTCCTCGAGCTGGGCGGTGCCGAGGGGGGCCGTGGGCACCACGAGCACGGCGGCGCCACCCGGTCCGGCAGCGCGCACGGCGTCCAGCGTGGCGGCGGTGCTCGTCGTGCGGATCACGTCGACGCCGAGGTCGCCGAGCACCTGCGCGACGGCGCGGGCGCCGTCCGGCTCGGGGCTCGCGGGGTCGAGCGCCCCGCGGCCCGTGCCGCGGGAGCCGACGACGAGAGCCACGAGGACGAGCACGGCCAGGAGGGCCAGCGCGACCGGACCCCGGCGCGGTCGGCGACGGGCGCGGGGCCGGTCCTCGGCGTTCTCGGGCGGTGCGGCGGCGGCGACCGGGGTGGCGGTG
>NZ_JABEMA010000577.1 GCF_013004605.1 Pseudokineococcus marinus | reverse complement strand
CTCACCGCGCGGGCCGCCGGGGCGGTGCCTAGCGTGGCGGGACGAGGGGCCCCGCACCCCGCCGTCCGGCGGGAGCGCCCGCGGGCCCCGCGCCGCGCGCGGCGCACCCGATCCGAGGAGGTCCCCATGGCAGGCAGGCTGGACGGTCTCACCGTCGCGTTCCTCGCGGCCGACGGCGTCGAGCAGGTGGAGTACGTGGAGCCGCGGAAGGCCCTGGAGGCGGAGGGCGCGAGCGTCCACCTCCTCTCCCCCGGCACCGACCCGATCCAGGCGATGAACGGCGACATCGAGCCCGCCGACACCTTCACCCCCGACCGGGCCGTCGGCTCGGTCGACGGGGCCGACTACGACGCGCTCGTGCTGCCCGGCGGCACGGTCAACCCCGACAAGCTCCGCGTCGACGACGGCGCCGTCTCCTTCGTGCGCGACTTCGTCGCGTCGGGCAAGCCCGTCGGCGCCATCTGCCACGGGCCCTGGACGCTCGTCGAGGCCGACGTCGTCCGCGGCCGCACGCTGACGTCCTACCCGAGCCTCACCACGGACATCCGCAACGCGGGTGGCCACCGGGTCGACGAGGAGGTCGTCGTCGACAGCGGTCTCGTGACGAGCCGCGACCCCGGGGACCTCGACGTCTTCTGCTCGACGCTCGTCGACGTCTTCGCGGGGGCCCGCCGGCACTGACGCACGACCCGGACCGACGACGGCGCGCCAGCCCCGAGGGGTGGCGCGCCGTCGTCGTCCGCGGCCGCCCCCGTCGCCGCCCCCTCAGGCGTCGGGCGCCTCGACGGTCGAGACGACGCGCACGAGGGACGGCGCGGGCGGGGTGGAGCCGAACCCGAAGCGCACGGGGGGCACGACGGGCGCGAGCGGGCCGAGGTCGCGGCCGTCCCAGGAGGTCGTCGCGTCGACGAGCGCGCGGACGTCGCGGGCGCCGTACCACTCGCGGCGGCCACCGCCGGCGCTGCCGCGGGTGCTCACGCCGCGCAGCACC
>NZ_JABEMA010000576.1 GCF_013004605.1 Pseudokineococcus marinus | reverse complement strand
CGGCTCGCCGGAGGGCTTCGCGCACAAGTCGTCGGTGCTCGAGGGCCACTGCCGCGACCTCGGCCGCGACTACGCCGAGATCACCCGCTCGGCCAACTACAACGTCGTCATCGGCCGCGACGAGGCCGAGGTGGCCGACCGCCTCGAGCAGGTCCGCGCCCGGGTCGCCTCCGTCGCGCCCGAGAAGGCCGACGAGGTGGTCGAGGGGCTGCGCTCCGGGCCCGCCGTCGGGACCCCCGAGCAGGTCGTCGAGAAGCTGCGCGAGGTCGGCGACCTCGGCATGACGTACGCCATCACCTACTTCGCCGAGGCCGCCTACGACACGTCGGGCATCGAGCTCTTCGAGCGCGAGGTCGTGCCCGCCCTCGCCTGAGCCCGCGCCCCACCTGGCACGTCCCCCACCCCGCACTTCGTCGTCACTTCGCCCTCCTGACGCTTTCCATGCGGCGATGTGTCGACGAAGTGCGGGCATGAGGGCGCCCTCAGGGGCGTCGTGTCGACGAAGTGCGGGGTAGAGGTGCCCTGAGCGGCGGCGTGACGACGGGCGGGCGCTCAGGCGGGGAGGAGGGCGGCGCCGCCGGCAGCGGCGACGGCCTCGGGGAGCAGGCGGACGACGTCCTCGACCTCCTCGGGCGTCGTCGTCGGCCCGAGGGTGAGGCGCACGGCGGTGCGGGCGGCGTCCTCGCCGAGGCCCATGGCGAGCAGGACGTGCGAGGCGTCGTCGCTGTCGGCCGCGCAGGCCGAGCCCGACGAGCAGACGACGCCGCGCTCCTCCAGCTCGAGCAGCACCGCCTCGCCGCCCAGGCCGGGAAAGACGAACGAGGCGTGGCCCGGCAGGCGCGCCGGTGAGCCGTCCGCGAGCCGCGCGTCGACCGCCGGACCGGTGAGGACAGCTCCCGGGACGGCGTCGAGCACGCCGGCGACGAGCCGGTCGCGGAGCGCCGCCAGCCGCGGCGCACCGGCGGCCCGCCCCTCCTCGGCGAGGCGCAGCGCCGTCGCCGTGCC
>NZ_JABEMA010000575.1 GCF_013004605.1 Pseudokineococcus marinus | reverse complement strand
CGCCGTCGAGGACGGGCGGGAGGGGTGCGACGCCCGCGACCGGCGAGGTCGTCGGCGCCCTCGCCGCGGGCCGGCGGGGAGGGCTCGGCGCGCCCACCTCAGACGACCACGAGCTCGCGCAGCTCGGCGAGACGCGCCTCGCCGATGCCGCTGACCTCGCCGAGCTCCTCGACGCTCGTGAAGGCGCCGAGCTGCTCCCGGGTGTCGAGGATGCGCTGGGCGAGCACCGGGCCGATGCCGGGCAGCGCGTCGAGGTCGGCGAGAGCAGCCCGGTTGAGGTCGAGCGGGCCGCCCTCCGGCCCGCTGCCCGGGTCGGCGGGAGCGCCGGCGCCCGCCGCCCCGCCCGGCGCCCCTGCCCCGGACGCGGGGCCGGCCGGCGGACCGGCCGGGACGGGCGGCTCCTCGCCCGGGGCGGGCACGTGCACCTGCTCGCCGTCGACGACGGGGCGGGCGAGGTTGACCTGCGCGAGGTCGGCCTCCGGGGTCGCGCCGCCGGCCGCCTCGAGGGCGTCCACCACGCGGGCGCCCGCGGGGAGACGGACGACGCCCGGCGCGACCACCCGCCCGACGACGTGGACGACGAGCTCGTCGGGCGGGACGCCGGTGGGGGGTCCCGACGAGGGCTGCGCCGGAGCGGCCGGCGTCGACAGGGCCGCGGCAGGGGCCGAGGGAGCGGAGGAGGCGGAGAGGGCCGAGGGGGACGAGGCGGAGGGCGAGGCGGACGCGCTCGCGGCCGTCGCCTGCGCGCGCACGGGGACGGGCAGCCCCGGTGCGGTCGCCGAGGAGCGGACCGCGATGGCGACGAGGACCACGGCCACGACGAGGAGCGTCGCCGTCACGGCCGGCAGCGGGACCGTCCACCGCGCCCCGCGCAACGACGCCGGCACCCGGTCCGCGAGGGCCGCCCGCAGGTGCGGCCACAGCCCCAGCCCCTCGACCAGGTCCGGCTGCTCCGCCGGGGACCACCCGGGCCCCGCCGTCCGCGCGAGCCCGGCCTCCCGGCTGCGGCGGCC
>NZ_JABEMA010000574.1 GCF_013004605.1 Pseudokineococcus marinus | reverse complement strand
AGCGCCTGGGCGACGAGCCGGGCGCGGTGCTCGCTCACCTCGACGGCCGTGAGCCGGGCGCCGCGGGCGGCGCCCGCCGCGGAGAGCAGCGCCGCCTTGCCGCCGGGGCCGGCGCACAGGTCGAGCCACCGCTCGTCGCGACCCTCGAGCGGAGCGGCGGCGAGCGCGAGCGCCACGAGCTGGCTGCCCTCGTCCTGCACGCGGGCGCGGCCGTCGCGCACGGGCGCCAGCGCGCCCGGGTCGCCCTCCTCGAGCCGGACGGCCTGCGGCGACCAGGCACCGCTGGTGGTGCGCAGCACCGCGGCGCCGGCCGCCGCGACGAGCTCCTCGGGCGTGCTGAGCCCCGGCCGGGCGGCGAGCACGACCTCGGGGGCGGCGTTGTCGGCGCGCAGCAGCGCCTCGAGCTCGCCGACGTCGCGGCCGTGGGTGACGAGCGCCTCCCGCAGGGCGCGCACCACCCACGCCGGGTGGCTGTGGAGCACCGCCAGGCGCTCGGTCGGGTCGCCGTCCTCGGGCGCGACGCGTCCCGCCCAGGCGTCGCGGTCGTGCTCGGCCACCCGCCGCAGGACGGCGTTGGCGAAGCCGCCGGCGCCGGGGCCGACCCGGGTGCGCACGAGGCCGACCGTCTGGCTCACGGCCGCGTGCGGCGGCACGCGCGTCGCGAGCAGCTGGTGGACGCCCAGGCGCAGCGCGTCGAGCAGCGGCGGGTCGACCTGCGCGAGCGCGCGGTCGGTGCAGGCCGCGAGGACGGCGTCGTAGAGGCCGCGGCCGCGCAGCGTCCCGTAGGCGAGCTCGGTGGCGAGCGAGGCCTCGCGGGCGTCGAGGCGGTGCTTCCGCAGGAGCGCCGGCAGCACGAGGTTGGCGTAGGCGTCCTCCTCGCGGACGGCGGTGAGGACGTCGAAGGCGACCTCCCGCGCCGGCCCTCCGCCGCGCGAGCGCTGCGAGGGCTTCTGCGTCGACCAGCGCTGGCGGTCGGGGCCGCTGCGCCGCCCGGCCCCACCGCCGCGCCCGCCA
>NZ_JABEMA010000573.1 GCF_013004605.1 Pseudokineococcus marinus | reverse complement strand
GTGGCGCTTCGGCCGGGTGCGGCCGGCGGCGCCCCCGGACGGCGGGTCGTGGGTCGGCCCGGCCGCCGAGGAGTGGACCTCCTCGGCGGACCGCGCCACGTACACGGCGGGCGTCGGCCTCGTGCGCGAGCTGGTGCGGGCCGGCGTCGTCTACCAGGCCAACCTCTGCCGGGTCCTCGAGGCGCCCCTGCGGCCGGGGGCCGACCCCTGGGCCCTGGCCGCCCGGCTGCGGGAGGGCAACGAGGCGCCCTACTCCGGCGTGCTGGACCTCGGGGACGAGGGCTTCGTCGTCCCGGCGTCGCCGGAGCTCTTCCTGCGGCGGCGCGGCGACGTCGTCGAGAGCGGCCCCATCAAGGGCACCGCGGCGCCCGGGGGGCCGCTCGGCCCCAAGGACGTCGCCGAGAACGTCATGATCACCGACCTCGTCCGCAACGACCTGCAGCGCGCGTGCCGGCCCGGGACGGTCGAGGTGGTCTCCCTGCTGGCGCGGGAGGCCCACCCCGGGCTGGACCACCTCGTCTCCACCGTGCGCGGCCGGCTGCGACCGGGGACGACCTGGGCCGACCTCCTGCGGGCGACCTTCCCGCCCGCCTCGGTGAGCGGAGCACCCAAGCGGGCGGCCCTCGACGCGCTCGCCGCGCTCGAGGCGGCGCCGCGGGGGCCCTACTGCGGCGGCGTCGGGTGGGTCGACGCGCGCCGGGGCGCGGCCGAGCTCGCCGTCGGGATCCGGACCTTCGCGGCCTTCGGGGGCGTCCTGCGCTTCGGGACGGGCGCCGGCATCACGTGGGGCTCGGACCCGCAGGAGGAGTGGGAGGAGACCGAGCTCAAGGCGGCGCGCCTCCTGCGACTGGCCTCCCGCGCTCCCGGCGCACCATGATCGTCGCCATGGCGGACGGCGGACCGGCGGAGGGTGACGTGGGGGGCGCGGGGCGAGCGCGCGAGGCGGGCGGCGCCGTCGGGGCGGCGGAGGC
>NZ_JABEMA010000572.1 GCF_013004605.1 Pseudokineococcus marinus | reverse complement strand
GCCCCGCTCCTCCCGTCGACGCCCCGCCCGCCGGCCCAGCGCCGGCCCGTGGAGCCCGTGCCCGGCGGCGGACCCGCGCCGCCGGTCGCCGGACCGGGCCGCGCGTCCGGGACCTGCCACACTCCCGGCTGAGGTCGACCGGCGCCGGGCCGGTCGAGGAGGAGGTCAGCGCGTGGACGACGCCGTCCGGCGGGCCCCGCTCTTCCGCGGGGTGGGCGACACGGCGGCGGGCGCGCTGCTCGCCTCCATGGGCCGCGTGGAGCTCCCCCGGGGCGCCGTGCTCTTCCGCGAGGGGGACGCGGGCGACCGCCTCTACGTCATCGTCTCCGGCACCGTGAAGCTCGGGCGCCGCGCCGCCGACGGTCGCGAGAACCTCCTCGCCGTCCTCGGCCCCTCGGAGATGCTCGGCGAGCTGTCGCTCTTCGACCCGGGCCCGCGCACCGCGACGGCGACCGCCGTGGCCCCCGTCGTCCTCGCCGGCCTCGGCCCCGAGGAGCTCGACAGCTGGCTCTCCGGACGCCCCGAGGTCGCCCGCCACCTGCTGCGGGCGCTGGCCCAGCGCCTGCGCCGCACGAACGACGCCGTCGCCGACCTCGTCTTCACCGACGTCCCGGGGCGCGTGGCGGGCGCCCTCGTCGACCTCGCCGACCGCTTCGGCCAGCCCGCCGCCGACGGCTCCGTGCGCGTCGCCCACGGCCTCACGCAGGAGGAGATCGCCCAGCTCGTGGGCGCCTCCCGCGAGACCGTCAACAAGGCGCTCGCGGACTTCAGCGGCCGGGGGTGGCTGCGCCCCGAGGCCCGCGCGGTCGTGCTCGTCGACGTCGAGCGCCTCCGCCGCCGAGCCCGCTGAGACCGGGCGCGCTCCTACGCCGCGCCGCCGCCGGCGGGCTCGTCGGCGAGGAGGGCGAGCGCCGCCGCGCTGGAGCGCTCGGCCGCCGGCCGCAGCGCGGCGTCCAGGTCCGGGTAGACCCGCGCGACCAC
>NZ_JABEMA010000571.1 GCF_013004605.1 Pseudokineococcus marinus | reverse complement strand
CGCGCCAGCGGGCCGCGCGCGCCGCCCGGGCCCAGCCGCGCGCGGCCATGTCGGCGGCCGCGCCGTCGAGGAGGCGCCGCTCCTCGTCGAAGCGGGAGCCGGAGACGGCCTTGACCGCCGAGTCGGACCCGCCGTGGCGGCGGTAGGCGAAGACGACCTCGTCGTCGAGGACGAGGGGCTCGCCGGAGGCGGCGACGTCGAGGAGGAGGGCGAGGTCCTGCACGACCTCCCAGCCGGGGCGGAAGCCGTGCCGGCGCAGCACGTCGGTGCGCCAGCACAGCGACGGGAAGTAGGTCCAGTTGCCGTGGAGCAGGCCGGTCGCCAGCTCCTCGCCGGCGACCGCCAGCGGTCGGCGCCCGCGGGGCGCGAGGAGCCCCTTCACCCGGTCGGCGGCGGGCCGCACGCGGTCCCCGGCGCCGTCGACGACGACGACGCCGGGCTGGACGACCGCCGCGGCGGTGCGGGCGTGGAGGTCGCGCACGCGCGACAGGTACCCCGGCAGCATCACGTCGTCGGCGCCCATCACCACGGCCAGCGGCGCCCGCGCCAGCTCGACGCACCGCCGGTAGTTGCCGCCGGCGCCGAGCTGGCGCTCGTTGCGGTGGTACTCGACCCGCTCGTCCTGCCCGGCGAGGCCGCGCAGCCACGGGGCCGTGGCCGGGTCGGGGTGGCCGTCGTCGACGACGACGAGGCGCCACGCCCGCTCCCGCTGGGCCAGCACCGAGGCCACGGCCTCGCGCAGGAGCCCCGGGTCGCCGTAGAAGGGGAGCAGGACGTCGACGGCGGCCCCGGTCCCCGAGCCCTCGGGCGCCCCACCGCCGAGGTCGCCTCCGCCCGAGGCCCCGCCCTGCCCGCTGGTCCCGTCGCTCACCCCGCCATCCCACCACGGTCCGCCGCAGGGCCCGGGCGGCGCCCGGCTCGTCGCCGCGCCGCCGGGGACGTGGCGGCGCCGTGCCACGATGCCGCGGTGGACGAGCCCGGCACGCACCCCGCCGGCGCACGCGCGGGCGAGCCGGTGCGGGT
>NZ_JABEMA010000570.1 GCF_013004605.1 Pseudokineococcus marinus | reverse complement strand
GCCGCCGGCCCCGGCGGCCCCGTCCCCGCGGGCGGGGACGGAGCCGGGGAAGGCCCGGCGGACGGGGGCCGCCGCAGCCTGCCGGCGACGGCCGCGGCGACCACCGCGGAGCAGCCGTGGCCCGTGCGCCTGCTGTCGGCCAAGATCGGCGACTACGTCGCCCGCATGTCCACCGTCTGGGTCGAGGGCCAGCTCGTCCAGGTCACCCGCCGCCCGGGGCAGGCCACGGCCTTCTGCGTGCTGCGGGACGCCGACGTCGACATGTCCCTGTCCGTCACCACCTCCGTGCGGGTCCTCGACGCCCTCGGCCCCGCGCTCGTCGAGGGCGCCCGCGTCGTCGTCCGCGCGACGCCCGAGTTCTGGGCGCGCCGGGGCAGCCTGCAGATGCGCGCCGACGCGATCCGGCCGGTGGGCGCCGGCGAGCTGCTCGCCCGCGTCGAGGAGCTCAAGCGGGTGCTGGCCGCCGAGGGCCTCTTCGCCGCCGAGCGCAAGAAGCCCCTGCCCTTCCTGCCGCGCGTCGTGGGGCTCGTCTGCGGGCGCGCGAGCGCCGCCGAGCACGACGTCCTCGTCACGGCGCGCGGGCGCTGGCCCGGCGTCCGCTTCGAGGTCCGCGAGGTCGTCGTCCAGGGCGTCGACGCCGTCGCGCAGGTCTCGCGCGCGCTCGCCGAGCTCGACGGGATGGACGAGGTGGACGTCGTCGTCGTCGCCCGGGGCGGGGGCTCCCTGGAGGACCTCCTGCCCTTCAGCAACGAGGCCCTGGTGCGCGCGGTGGCGGCCTGCCGCACGCCCGTCGTCAGCGCCATCGGCCACGAGGTGGACTCCCCCCTCCTCGACCTCGTCGCCGACGTCCGCGCCTCCACCCCCACCGACGCCGGTCGCCGGGTCGTGCCCGCGGTCGCCGAGGAGCTGGCGGGCGTGGCCGGCGCCCGCGACCGGCTGCGCCGCGCCCTCGACGCCCGGCTCTCGGCGGAGGCGTCCCAGGTGCGGGCGCTGCGGGCGCGCCCGGTGCTCGCCGACCCCGGC
>NZ_JABEMA010000057.1 GCF_013004605.1 Pseudokineococcus marinus | reverse complement strand
CAGGAGGGCCCCCGCGTGCAGCGCGTCGCCGCCGTTGGTCCCCGAGCCGACGAGGAGCACCGCGCGGGAGCCGTAGACCCGCCCGGCCGCGGCGCGCAGCTCGGAGCCGACGACGCCGGCCAGCGCCGCGGAGGCGCGCTCGACGAGGGTCACGAGCCCTCCGGGGAGGCCGGCGGCGGCCGCCTGCTCGGCGGCGCGGACCGCCTCGACGTCGTGGGCGCTGGTCATCGGGGCTCCTGCGGGTCGACGGCGGGGCCGGTGGGGACAGAGCTGGCGGGGGCGGGACTGGCGAGGGCGGTGCGGGCGAGGGCGGGGCGGGCGAGGGTGGGGCGGGCGAGGGTGGGGCGAGGGCGCGCTGCCGCTGGGCCTCGCCGCTCAGGACGGGTGCGTCGGGTCCGGGTGCGTCGGGCCCGGGTGCGTCGGGCCCGGGCGGGGCGGCGCCGGCTGGGGAGGCAGGACGTCCGGCGTCGTGGGGAGGCGGGGCGGGGCGCCGAGGACGCGCTCGGCGACGACGAAGGCCGTCGCGATGCCGGCGTCGTGGGAGAGGGACACGTGCACGGCCCCGACCCCCAGGGCGGCCGCCCGCTCCGCGACGGTGCCGCGCATCTCCACCCACGGCGCGCCGTGCTCGCCGCGGTGCACGCGAGCGTCCCGCCAGCGCATCCCCGGCGGCGCACCGAGGGCCTTGGCGAGGGCCTCCTTGGCCGCGAAGCGCGCGGCCAGCGAGCGCGCGGGCAGGTCCGCCTCGTCGGGGTCGAAGAGGCGCGCGCGCAGCGCGGCCCCCCCGCGGTCGAGCACCGCGGTGAAGCGCTCGACGCCGACGACGTCCACGCCCACCCCCACGACGCCCCCGCCACCCACGACGCCCCCGCCACCGAGGCCCGCGCCGGCCGCACCGCCGAGGGGGAGGCCGCCCGCCGTCACGACCGGCTCACTCGACGGTGACGGACTTGGCCAGGTTGCGCGGCTGGTCGACGTCGAGGCCCTTGGCCGCGGCCAGCTCGGCGGCGAAGACCTGCAGCGGCACGACGGTCAGCAGCGGCATGAGCAGCGGCGGGCACGCCGGGACGCGGATGACCTCCTCCGCGAAGGGGACGACGCCCTCGTCGCCCTCCTCGGCGATGACGAGGGTGCGGGCGCCGCGGGCCCGGATCTCCTGGATGTTGGAGACGACCTTGCCGTGGAGGCCGTGCGGGCTGCTCGGCGGCGGGACGACGACGAAGACGGGCTGCCCGGCGTCGATGAGCGCGATGGGGCCGTGCTTGAGCTCTCCCGCGGCGAAGCCCTCGGCGTGGATGTACGCCAGCTCCTTGAGCTTGAGGGCGCCCTCGAGCGCCACCGGGTAGCCGACGTGGCGCCCGAGGAAGAGGACGGACCGGGAGTCGGCCATGAAGCGGGCGATCTCGCGGACGCGCTCGAGCCCGTCGAGCACCTGCTGCACCTTGTCGGGCATGGCGTGGAGGTCCTCGAGGACCTCCTTGACGAGCTCGGGGGACGCCGTGCCGCGCAGCGCGCCGAGGTAGAGGCCGAGCAGGTAGCACGCCGTGATCTGGGCGAGGAAGGCCTTCGTCGAGGCGACGGCGATCTCCGGGCCCGCGTGCGTGTAGAGGACGGCGTCGGACTCGCGCGGGATGGTCGCGCCGTTGGTGTTGCAGATCGACACCGTGCGCGCACCGAGCTCGCGGGCGTGGCGCACGGCCATGAGCGTGTCCATCGTCTCGCCGGACTGGGAGATGGAGACGACGAGGGTCCGCTCGTCCACGACGGGGTCGCGGTAGCGGAACTCGTGGGCGTACTCGACCTCCACGGGGATCCGGCACCAGTGCTCGACGGCGTACTTGGCGACCTGCCCCGCGTACGAGGAGGTGCCGCAGGAGATGACGACGACCTTGTCGACCGCGGCGAGCTCCTCGGTCGAGATGCGGACCTCGTCGAGGACGAGCCGGCCCTCGGCGTCGCTGCGGCCGAGCAGGGTGTCGGCGACGGCGCGGGGCTGCTCGTCGATCTCCTTGGCCATGAAGGACGGGTAGCCGCCCTTCTCGGCGGCCTCGACGTCCCAGTCGACGTGGAAGGGCGAGCCCTCGACGGGCTCGCCGTCGAAGGTCGTGATGGTCGCCCCCTCCGCCGTGATGGTGACGACCTCGTCCTGCCCGAGGGCGAGGGCGTCGCGCGTGCGGCCGATGAAGGCGGCGACGTCGGAGCCGAGGAAGGTCTCGCCCTCGCCGAGGCCGACGACGAGCGGGGAGCTCCGCCGGGCGCCCACGACGGTGCTCGGGTCGCCGGAGCGGACGGCGAGGAGCGTGAAGGCCCCCTCGAGGCGGCGGCACGTGCGGCGCAGCGCCTCCGCCAGGGCCTCGCCGCCGTCGAGGCCCTCGCCGCGCACGGCCGCGACGTGGCCGGCGAGGACGTGGGCGGCGACCTCGGTGTCGGTCTCGGAGGCCAGCTCGACGCCCTTCGCCTCCAGCTCGGCGCGCAGCGCGGCGAAGTTCTCGATGATGCCGTTGTGGATGACGGCGACCTCGTCGTCGCCGCTGCCCGCGAGGTGGGGGTGGGCGTTGGCGTCGGTGGGACCGCCGTGGGTGGCCCACCGGGTGTGGCCGATGCCCGTGGACGCCGGCTCCAGCGGGGCGGCCTCGAGCAGGGCCCGGAGGTTGGCCAGCTTGCCGGCCTTCTTGCGCGTGGCGAGCCCGCCCGGCCCCGCCAGCGCGACGCCCGCGGAGTCGTAGCCGCGGTACTCCAGCCGCGCGAGGCCGTCGACGACGACGTCCAGCGCCCCCCCGCTGCCCGGCGCTCCGACGTAGCCCACGATCCCGCACATGGCCGCCAGCGTAGGTGCGCCCACCCGTCGCCCCGGCGCCCGACGCACCCTGGTGACCGGTGCACGTGCGGGGACGGTCGGCTCCGGCTGGCACCATCGGCGCCCGTGGCCGCCGACTCCTCCCCCTACGTCGAGCTCGACCGGGACGCCTGGAGCGCCCTCGCGCCGGCCACCCCCCTGCGGCTGACGCAGGAGGACCTCGAGAGCCTGCGGGGCCTCGGCGAGCCGATCGACCTCGCCGAGGTGGAGGAGGTCTACCTGCCGCTGTCGCGGCTCGTGCAGCTGTACGTCGGCGCGGCGCGCTCCCTGCACGCGGCGCGCGCCGAGTTCCTCGGCGAGCGCACGGCCCCGACGCCCTTCGTCGTCGGGGTCGCCGGCTCGGTGGCGGTCGGGAAGTCGACGACGGCGCGCGTCCTGCGCGAGCTCCTCGCCCGGTGGCCGGGGACCCCGCGCGTCGAGCTCGTCACCACCGACGGCTTCCTGCACCCCAACGCCGAGCTGGAGCGGCGGGGGCTGCTGCAGCGCAAGGGCTTCCCCGAGTCCTACGACCGGCGGGCGCTCCTGCGCTTCGTCCAGGCCGTGAAGTCGGGGGCGGAGGAGGTCCGGGCCCCGCTCTACAGCCACCTCGTCTACGACATCGTGCCCGGCGCCGAGGTCGTCGTCCGCCGGCCGGACGTCCTCCTCGTCGAGGGGCTCAACGTCCTGCAGCCGGCCCGCCCCCGCGCCGACGGCCGGCAGGGGCTCGCCGTCAGCGACTTCTTCGACTTCACCATCTACGTCGACGCCCGCACCACCGACGTCCGCAGCTGGTACGTCCAGCGCTTCCTGCGCCTGCGGGAGACGGCCTTCAGCCGGCCCGAGTCCTACTTCCGCCGCTTCGCGGGACTCTCCGACGAGCAGGCGGAGGCCCTCGCCCTGGAGATCTGGGGCGCCGTCAACGAGCCGAACCTCGTCGAGAACGTGCTCCCGACGCGCGGGCGCGCCTCGCTCGTGCTCACCAAGGACGCCGACCACACCGTGCGGCGGGTGCGGCTCCGCAAGGTCTGACCTCTCCTCCCTCTCGCGGGTGCTGCTGCGCCCACCCGGTCCACGCCCGCCCCGCCCTGCTCTGCCGCCTCGCCCGCACTGCCCCGCTCATCCCCGCTCCGCCCCGCTCCGCCCCGCTCCGCCGCGACGACCCGTCACGCCCCGACGGACGACCCGGACGGCGCCGCGCCGGCCCTCAGAAGGGCGGTGGACCGTCGTCGCCCCACCTCTCCTGCGGCCCTGCGCCGTCGGCCGGGCCGACCAGTCCGTCCACGCCTCCCACCACGTCCTCGGCGGGCCGACCGTCGCCCGCTCGACCGCGCTCCCTGCCGCCACGAGCGACCTCCTCCTGCTGGTGGGCGAGCTCGGCGTGGAGGCGGTCGAGGTCGTGGGCGGCGGAGTCGCGGGTGGGGTAGCGAGCGGCACCCAGGAGCCGCTCGTCGAGGGCGGCGGCGGCCGCGTCGAGGGCGTCGGTCTTCGCGCGGACGCCATCGGTGGCGCGGGGTGCGGGTCGGGGCAGCAGCGGGTGGGCGGGCACGTGGACGACCTGTCCGAGCGGGGTGGTCCAGGTGAGCCCTGGGTCTGTGGGGTCGTCGTCGGTCGTGGGGGCGGCGGTCCATCCGTGGTGGTGCTTGGCCAGGTGGCGGCGGCAGAGGACGTCGAGGTTGCACGGGCAGGTCGGCCCGCCGGTGGCGTGGGAGGCGCGGTGGTCGAGGTCGCAGCGGGTCGCGGGCGTGCGGCAGCCGGGGGCCTGGCAGCGGGGTGAGCGGGTGCGCACCCAGCGGGCGCAGGCGTCGGTGGGCGCGTAGGGGCCGGGCCCTCCGGTCGCGGTCGCGTAGGAGCAGCCGGGGCGTCGGGCGGCGTGGCGCAGCGAGGTGTGCCGCGAGGTCGACGAGGAGCCCGCCCCCAGCTCGGGCAGGGAAGGCGACGACGACGCCTCGGCTGCGGTCGCGGCTGCGCGCACGACTGGCCTCCCAGCCGCCGGTGCGGCTGCGGGCACGGCTGTCGTCCCGGCTGCGGCGGGGGCTGCGGTCTCGCCGGGGTCGCTGGGTGGCGACGTCGACGCCGGCGACTCCGGTGGCGGCGGCGAGGGGTCGCCGGGGGTGTCGACGCGCACGGTGATCGCCGCTGCGCGGCCGCGTCGGGCGGGTGTGGTCCGGGAGCCCTTCCCCGACGGACCAGACAGCTGCCCGGCCGTGGTGGTGGGCTCGAGGGTGAGGAGGTGGCCGTCGATGCCGACGAGGTGGCCGGTGAGCGGTGCGGTGAGGGCGCGGCGGAAGCGGTGCCCGGCGGCGAGGAGCTCGGCCACCGCCACCGCGGGGACGGGTCCGAGGGTGGGGTGCTGGGCCGGGTCGTCGTCGAGGCTGAGGAGGCTGGTCAGGGCCACGGTGACCTGCGGGCCGTGCGGGCTGCGCGCCCGCGCTACACCCGTCGTTGCGGCCGGAGCCGTCCCCGCACTGGCGTTCATGTCCGCGCGGGTGGCAGCACCGGCAGTGGCGTGAGCGCCGGTGGCGGGGTCGGTGGTGGTGAGGTTGGTGGCGGCGAGCTCGGTGGTGGTGAGGTCGGTGGTCGTGGCGAGGTCGACGAGGGCGTCGAAGCGGCGGGCGTCGATACCCCGCCGGTCCGGCAACCCCGCTCCACCGTCGGCGAGGGCGAGGGGGTCCAGGCCCGCGGACGTCGCCGCGTGGGGGTCGGTGCGCCCGTGCTCGCCGGCGCGGGCCCGCGCGGTCGTGGTCAACCGCTCGAACACGCACGCCAGGTCCAGCACCGGGCCCGTCGCCACCAGCTGCGCCATCCCGTCCTCGACCGGGAACAGGCGCACCCCGCGGGCGCACGTCGCCCGCCGCACCCGCCGGCGCACCGCCTCGGGGTCGGTCGTCGCGACCAGGTGCCGCACGCGCGCCCGCAACGCCGGGACCGTCAACGGGCCCAGGTCACCGGCCAGGGCCGCATCGACCGCCGCCGCGTGAGGAGCCGACAGGGCGACGGTCTCGTCGGCGACCAGCCGGGAGCGCTGCGGGTCGATCCGCCCCGCCTCCAACGCGGCCAACGTCACCGGCAGCCGCGTCGTCACCGCGAGAGCCTCGGCGACCACGTCCTGCGCCCGCCGCAGCGGCACCACCAGCGCGACCGCCAGCTCCGCCGCGGCAGCCTCGAACGCCACACCCGCATCCCGCCCTGGTGCGGGATGTGGGTCGGCGCTGGCGCCTGCGGTCCGCGTCGCGACACCGACCGCACCCGTTTGAGGGTCACCGTCGCCGCCGTCGGCCACCGGCGCCGCCGGGCCACCCGACACCGAGACCTCGTCCACCAGTGCGGCGACCTGCCGCAGCAGCCCCGCCCACGCCCTCGACCGCGCCGCCTCCAGCACGACCACCGCCTGCACCCGCCCCAGCGCGCCCGCCCGCACCGCCGACCGCACCCGACCGACCTCGCCGACCAGCTCGACGACACCGCCGTCCTCGCCCGCGGCAGCACCGGTCACGTCAGGGGAGCCCGCGCCCCGACCGGCGCCCGGTGAGGCCGACGGCAGGACGGCGTCGTCCCCCTCGCTCCCTCTCCCGCCCACCTCGAACACGTGTACGAGGCTAGGGGCGGGGTGCGACGACGCCCCCACGGCCCCCGCGGCCTGTGGACGACGCCCCGCTCCACCGACCTGTGCGCAGCCACCGGACACCGTCCGCGGCGATCGCCTCGGCGCCCGCGCCCACGCCCGTCAGGACCCGTCGGCCACCGCACTCCCGGCGGCAGCGGTCGCCGCCGGCTCCTCCGGAGGAGCGGCGGCTCCCGCGAGCCGTGCGTCGAGCGCCGCCCGGACCACGGAGACCTCGGCCTGCATCTCGTGGAGCAGCTCGACGGGGCGGAAGCCCATCTCCTCGTTGACCGCGACCATCGGCCCGTTGCTCGCCGCGTTGTACGTCCGCACCGCGCGCAGAGACCCCGCCCACCCCTCCTCGCGCCCGTCGGCGAGCGCCGCGGCGAGGCAGTCGAGCTTGAGCAGCAGGCCGAGGCGGTGCCCGCGGTGCTCCGGCAGCACGAGGGTGTCCCACTGGTGGAGCACGTCGGGCTCGTGCTCGCTGCGGACGAGCATCGAGTACCCGGCCGTCGCGCCGTCGTCGCTGCGCGCGAGCGCCACCCAGCGCGTCCGCCCCAGCGCCAGCGACCGCTGGTGCTCGGCCAGGACGCGCTCGGCGTCCACGTCCTCCGCCTCGACGACGAGGTCGTCCTGCGGTGCCTCGGTGAGCATGCGCGAGGACAGCTCGGCCATGGCCGCTGCGTCCTCGGGCTCGGGTGCTCCGCGCAGCACTTCCCAGCGGTACCCCGTCGACCGGGGGAGCGCCGCGGCGCGGAGGGCGTCGAGGTGGCTCTCGTCGGCCGGCAGCGGCAGCTCGCGCCGGACGTCGGCCACCCCCAGCGAGAAGCCCGTGGCCGCGGCGAACGCCGTGCCGGGCCACCGGTCGACGTCGGCCTCGAGGGGGACGGCCACCTCGGTGAGCAGCCGGGGGCGCCCCTGCTCGTCGGCCAGGTCGCAGACGGCCCGCAGGAGGGCCGAACCCACCCCGCGGCGCCGCGAGGAGGCCGGCACCGCGATCTCGCAGTACAGGAGGTCCCGGTTGTCCCGCTGCGGCGCCTCGACGCGCGCGGCCCCGACGACCTCGCCGTCGTCCACCGCCGACAGCACGACGACGGGCTCCCACGGGACCGGGTGGGCGAGCTCGGCCCGCGCCTCCTCCCGCGGCCACGGGGCCGCCGTCGGCAGGCCGTGCCGGCGCCCGGCCTCCTCGGCCGCGTGCCAGGCCTCGAAGCCCTCGGCGAGGAAGGCGGGGTCGTCACCGGGGCTGGTCGTCACGCGCACGGCGGCAGGATCGACCGCCTCCCACCCAGCGGTCCAGCGCTTTCACGCCTGCAAGGCCCCGAGCCCCCGAGCCCCCCGAGCACCCGGGCCCGAGGTCGCACGCCCGCCAGCCCCGGAGGCGGGGCTCACTCCTCCCGGAGGGTCAGCCGCTGGCGCACGACGCCCGCGAGCCGGTCGGCGACCTCCTGGGCCGTCTCGGCGCTCGGCGCCTCGACCATGACGCGCACGAGCGGTTCCGTCCCGGAGGGGCGCAGGAGCACCCGGCCCGTGTCGCCCAGCTCGGCCTCCGCCGCGGCGACGGCGTCGCGCACCCCCGGGTCGGTGCCGGCGGCCGCGCGGTCGACGCCCGGCACGTTGACGAGGACCTGCGGCAGCCGCGGGATGCCGGCGGCCAGGTCCGCCAGGGTGCGCCCGCTCTCGGCCACGCGGGCGAGCAGGTGCAGGGACGTCAGCACGCCGTCGCCCGTCGTCGCGTGGTCGAGCAGGAGCACGTGGCCCGACTGCTCGCCGCCCAGCGCGTAGCCGCCCCGGCGCATCTCCTCGAGGACGTACCGGTCCCCCACCGCCGTGCGCGCGCAGCGGATGCCGGCCGCCTCCATGGCGAGCACGAGGCCCAGGTTGCTCATGACCGTCGTCACGAGGACGTCGTGCCGCAGCTCGCCCCGCTCGGCCAGGGCCAGCGCGAGGACGCCCATGATCTGGTCCCCGTCGACGAGCGCCCCGGTGGCGTCGACGGCGAGGCAGCGGTCGGCGTCGCCGTCGTAGGCGACGCCCGCGTCGGCGCCGTGCTCGAGCACGGCGGCCTGCAGCACCTCGGGGTGCGTGGACCCGACGCCGTCGTTGATGTTGACGCCGTCCGGGGCCGCCCCGACGACGACGACGTCCGCGCCCGCCGTCGCGAGGGCCAGGGGCCCCAGCTCGCTCGCGGCCCCGTGGGCGCAGTCGACGACGACCTTCAGGCCGTCGAGCCGGTGGGGCGCCGACGCGCCGAGGGCCCGCGCCCACGCCGGGCCCGCCTCGTCGTCGCGCCGCACGCGGCCCACACCGGCCCCCGTGGGTCGGGCCCACTCCTCGCCCGAGCGCCGCTCGATGGCGTCCTCCACGTCGTCGGGCAGCTTGTGCCCGCCGCGCGCGAAGAACTTGATGCCGTTGTCGGCCATCGGGTTGTGCGAGGCCGAGAGGACGACGCCGAGGTCGGCGCCCGAGGCGGCGACGATGGACGCCACGGCGGGGGTCGGCACGACGCCGACGTCGTCGACGTCCACGCCCGCGCTGGCGAGGCCCGCCACGACCGCGGCCGAGAGGAACTCGCCCGACGCGCGCGGGTCCCGCCCCACGACGGCGCGAGGGCGGTGCCCGGCGAAGGCGCCCCGGTCGGCCAGGACGTGCGCCGCCGCGACCGAGAGGTCCAGCGCGAGCTCGGCGGTGACGGCGACGTTCGCGACGCCCCGCACCCCGTCGGTGCCGAAGAGCCTGGCCACTGGTCCTCCGTGGTGGTCGGTCGGTGCTGGCAGGTCGGTCGGTGCGGCGCTCCGCGGCGGGCAGGAGCCCGCCGAGGTCAGCGCTTGGAGTACTGGGGCGCCTTGCGGGCCTTCTTGAGCCCGGCCTTCTTGCGCTCCTTGACGCGCGCGTCGCGCGTGAGGAAGCCGGCCTTCTTCAGCACCGCGCGGTTGGCCTCGACGTCGACCGCGTTGAGCGCGCGGGCGATGCCCAGGCGCAGCGCGCCGGCCTGGCCGGAGGGGCCACCGCCGTCGATGCGGGCGATGACGTCGAAGCGGCCCTGCAGCTCGGTGACCGTGAAGGGGTCGTTGACGAGCTGCTGGTGGACCTTGTTGGGGAAGTAGGCCGCGAGCTCGCGACCGTTCACCGAGTACTGGCCCGAGCCGGGGACGATGCGCACCCGGGCGACGGCCTCCTTGCGGCGGCCGGTCGCCATGGCCGGGGCGACGATGCTCTGCCCGGAGCCCGCGACGGACGAGGACTCGCTGGTGTAGCTGCTGGGGGCGTCGGTCTCGACGGTGGTGTCGAGCCCGCCGTCCTGGTAGTCGGTGCTGTCGGTCTGGACGGTCACGAGTTCTCCTCGGGAGCGGGTGCGGGGGCCGGGCGCGAGGGGACTACTGCGCGACCTGGGTGATCTGGAAGGACTGCGGCTGCTGGGCGCCGTGGGGGTGCGACGGGCCCGAGTAGACCTTGAGCTTCTTGATCATCGCCCGGCCGAGGCTGTTCTTCGGGAGCATGCCGCGGACGGCCTTCTCCACGGCCTTCTCGGGGTTCTTCTCGAGGAGCTCGGTGTAGGAGGTCGCCTTGAGGCCGCCCGGGTAGCCCGAGTGGCGGTAGGCGATCTTCTGGTCGCGCTTGCTGCCCGTGAGGGCCACCTTGTCGGCGTTGACGATGACGACGAAGTCACCGGTGTCGACGTGCGGCGCGAAGACCGTCTTGTGCTTGCCGCGCAGCAGCGAGGCGGTGTGGGTCGCGAGGCGGCCGAGCACGACGTCGCTGGCGTCGATGACGTGCCAGCGGCGCTCGACGTCGGCGGGCTTGGGGGAGAACGTGCGCACGGTCGTTGCCTTCGTCCTGTCGGGGTCGTCCACGGCCTCCGGACCGGCTGGTCCGGGCTGCTTCGTCCGGGGCTCGTCGCACGCGCTGCCGCGCTGAGGAGCAGCGCGGCCGACGTCCGACGAGGCGGACGCGGCCGGCGCAGGGCATGGCACGTCCCGGAACTCGCAGACGACTGTACGAGACCCCCGGTGCGCCGGTCAAAGCGGCTCAGGAGCCCGCGACCGCCGCCCCCCGTCCGCCGCCGCCGGCGGCACGGCGTCCCACACCGGCTCGGGCACCTCGACGAGCCGCCCGTCCGCCCCCAGCACGAGGAAGCGGTCGAAGCCGCGCGCGAACCAGCGGTCGTGCGTGACGGCGACGACGGTCCCCGAGAAGTCCGCCAGCGCCCGCTCCAGGGCCTCGGCCGACTCGAGGTCGAGGTCGTCCGTCGGCTCGTCGAGCAGCAGGAGCGTCGCCCCGGACAGCTCGAGCAGCAGCACGCGGAAGCGGGCGCGCTGCCCGCCCGAGAGCTGGTCGGTGCTCTGCTCGGCCGCGCGGGCGAGCCCGTACCGGTCGAGGGCGCGCGCCGCCTCCTCGCGCCCCATCCCCGCCCGGGCGCCGTCCCCCCGGTGCAGCACCTCGAGCAGGGTCGGCAGGCGGTCGCCGGACCTCCGGCCACCCGCCCCCTCCCCCGCTCCCTCCGGGTCCGCGCCGTGGGTGCTGCCGCGCTCGCGCTGGGAGAACCAGCCCGGGCGCACGCGCGCACCGAGCCGGGCCCGCCCGCTGTGGGCCACCGGGTCGACCGGGACGTCGCTCGTGGCGGGCGCGTGCTCGGGCTCCGGGTCGGTGCCGCCCGCGGCCAGCAGGCGCAGGAGGTGGGACTTGCCCGACCCGTTGGGCCCGAGGAGCGCCACCCGGTCGCCGTACCAGACCTCGAGGTCCGCGGGCTCGAGCAGCCCCGGGACGGCGACCTGCTCGAGGACGACGGCCCGCCGCCCGGTGCGCCCCCCGGCGAGCCGCAGCCGCAGCGGGCGGTGCTGCGGGGCCTCCGGAGGCGGGCCCTCCTCCTCGAAGCGCGCCAGGCGGGTCAGCGCGGCCTGGTAGCGCGACGACATGCCGTCGTTGAAGGTGGCCTTCTGGCGCAGCGCCACCACGAGCGCCCGCAGCTGGGCGTGCTCCTCGTCCCAGCGCCGCCGCAGCTCCTCCAGGCGCGCGGTGCGCGCCGCCCGCGCCTCGTGCCAGGTGGCGAAGCCGCCCCCGTGGGTCCAGGCGCGGGCTCCGCCCGGGCCAGGCTCGAGGGTGACGACGGACGTGGCCGTCCGGGCGAGCAGCTCCCGGTCATGGCTGACGAAGAGGACGCTCTTGGCCGTCTCGCGCAGCACCCCCTCGAGCCACCGCTTGGCCGGCACGTCGAGGGAGTTGTCGGGCTCGTCGAGGACGAGCACCTCCGCGGGGCCGCGCAGGAGGGCCTCGACCGCCAGGCGCTTGGCCTGGCCGCCGGACAGGCTCGACAGGGCGCGCCAGCGGCAGCGCTCGTACGGCAGGCCGAGGGCCGAGCGCGTGACGGCGTCCCAGTGCACCTCGACGTCGTAGGACCCGGCGTCCCCCGCGTCGACGAGGGCCTGCGCGTAGCGCATCTGGGCGGCCTCGTCGTCGACCTCCATGACGGCGAGCTCCGCGGCGTCGAGCTCGAGGAGGGCGTCGCGCAGCCGGGGCGGCGAGGTGGCCACGAGCAGGTCCCGCACGGCGCGCTCGTCGCCCGGGCCGCCCCGCCCGACGCGCTGGTCGAGCACGGCCACGCCGCCGGAGCTCGTCACCGCGCCCGAGGTCGGCACCACCTCGCCCGTCACGAGCCGCAGCAGCGTCGTCTTCCCGGCCCCGTTGGGTCCGACGAGCGCCGTCGTCGACCCGTCCCCGACGCGCAGCGACACCTCGCGCAGCAGGGGCCGGCCGTCCGGCAGCGCGAGGGAGACCCGGTTCAGCTCGACGTGCCCCACGCGCGGCAGTGTCCCCGGAGCCGGGGCTCCGGGGACACCGGGTTCTCGGGGCGTGGCCTCGCGGACGGGGCGGGGCTCCTCAGGCGGGTGTCAGGCGCGGTCCTCGTCGACGACGTGGACCGCCGCCTCCTCGGCCCCCGCGGCGCCGCCCGCGATGCCGACGTCCTGGGCCACCTCGTCCTTCTCGGTGTCCGGCCCGATGCCCCCCGACGGGTCGACGAGACGGCCGGCGCGGACGTCGCCCACCTGGTCGTCCAGCAGCTCGCCGTCGGTGTCGAGGTCGGCCTCGGTGCCCGGGGCGGGCGGCTCCGCGACGTCGTCGGCGTCGCCCGTCGACATCTCGGCGTCGTGCCGCACGGGCCCCGGGTCCTCGGCGAGGGGGTCGGGCACCTCCATGGCGGGGTCGGGGACCTCCTCGGCCAGGCGCTGGTCGAGGCTCTCGCCCTCGCGCTGCTCCTCGAGCGTCGTGCCGTGGCGGCCGAGCTCGCGCGGGCGCTCCGGCGGGGAGTAGCCCTGGTCGAGGGCCTCGTCCTGCGTGAGCGTCCCCAGGCTGTTCTCGTCGTCGTAGTCGCGGACGTCGGGGTCCACCGCGGCGTCGTCGACGCCGCCCGCGTCGGGCTGGTAGACGTCGTCGCCGACGGCGCTGGACTCGTCAGGTGTCGTGCTCATGCCCCGACCCTGCCACCGGCCGCGGGACCTCGCGCGCGGTGCCGGCGCCCTCTCCCGGGGCGACCGGCCCCCGGTAGGAGCGCGCCCGCACCGCCTGCGCCGCGAGCTCCTCGTCCGGCGGGTAGACGACCTCCTCGAGCACGAGACCGTGCGCGGGCACGACGGCGACCGCGGGGTCGCGCACGCCGGCGGCGAGCACCCGCGCCGGCCAGCCCTCGTCGCGGCGCCCCTCCCCCACGGCCAGGCACGCCCCGACGAGCGAGCGGACCATGTGGTGGCAGAACGCGTCGGCCTCGACGTCCGCGACGACGACGCCGTCCGGCGCCCGGGACCAGCCGAGGCGCAGGAGCGTCCGCACGGTGCTCGCGCCCGCGCGGGGACGGCAGTAGGGCAGCCAGTCGTGCTCGCCGAGCAGCGGTGACGCCGCCCGCGCCATCGCCGCCACGTCGAGGGGGCGGCGCACGACGAGCACCTCGCCGCGGCGCAGCGGGTCGCGAGCGGCCGGGTCGTCGACCACCCGGTAGGCGTAGCGGCGCCGCAGCGCCCCGAAGCGCGCGTCGAAGCCCGGGGGCGCCGGCCGGGCGCCGCGCACGACGACGTCGGCCGGCAGCACCCCCGCCAGCCGGCGGAG
>NZ_JABEMA010000569.1 GCF_013004605.1 Pseudokineococcus marinus | reverse complement strand
CCGCCGGCGCGCGCGAGGCCGGCCGCCAGGGCGTCGGGCGTCGTCGCGCCCGGCAGGAGCGGCGCCGCCTCGAGCAGCACGACGGCGGCGAGCGCCGTGTTGGCGACGTTGAAGGCGCCGGGCAGGGGCGCCCGCAGCGGCAGGCGCGCGCCCTCGGGGCCGGCGAGGACGAAGCCCGTGCCGGTGCTCTCCACCTGCGGGTCCAGCGCCACCCAGTCGGCGTCCTCGCCCGGCCGCGCCCCGGGCCGGGTCGTCACCGTCGTGACGGGCACCCGGGCCTCCCGCGCGAGGCGCTCTCCCCACGCGTCGTCGACGACGACGACGCCCCGGCGGGAGCGCTCGGGCGTGAACAGCGAGGCCTTGGCGGCGAAGTAGTCCTCCATGCCGTCGTGGAAGTCGAGGTGGTCCTGGGAGAGGTTGGTGAAGGCCGCGACGTCGAGGACGACGCCGTCGACGCGGTGCAGGACGAGCGCGTGGCTCGAGACCTCGAGGGCGGCCACCTCGACGCCGGCGCGCTCCATCCGCCCCAGGAGGGCGTGGAGGTCGGGCGCCTCCGGCGTCGTGCGCGTGCTCGCCACGACCTCGCCCGCGACGCGCGTCTCGACCGTGCCGACGAGGCCCGTGGTGCGGCCGAGCGCGGACAGGGCGCCCTCGAGGAGGTAGGCCGTCGTCGTCTTGCCGTTGGTGCCCGTGACGCCGAGGAGCACCGGGGCGCGCCCCGGGGGCGCGTGGACGCCCGTGCGGTGCACGCGCGCCGCGAGGTCGCCGAGGACGGCGCGCGGGTCGGGGGTGACCAGGACGGGCGCCCCCGCGGCCGCCGCGCGACCGGCCCCCGCGGGGTCGGTGAGCACGCAGGCCGCACCGGCAGCGACGGCCGCCGCCGCGAAGTCGGCGCCGTGGACGCGCGCCCCCGGCAGG
The DNA here is from genome assembly GCF_013004605.1 of Pseudokineococcus marinus. Taxonomy (GTDB): domain Bacteria; phylum Actinomycetota; class Actinomycetes; order Actinomycetales; family Quadrisphaeraceae; genus Pseudokineococcus; species Pseudokineococcus marinus. The sequence goes on along the minus strand of NZ_JABEMA010000569.1, from coordinate 59 downwards.
GCCGCGTAGAGGTCGCCGGCGCGCACGGCGCGGGAGTCCAGCGTCGCCCCGAGGACCCG
>NZ_JABEMA010000568.1 GCF_013004605.1 Pseudokineococcus marinus | reverse complement strand
ACCCTAGGCCGGGTCCTCCCGCGCGGCGCCTCCCGCCGCGACAGCGTCCCGGCGGGTGGTCCGGCCACGCCGCGACGCGCCCGGGCGGGCCGCGAACGGGCGGCGCGCGGGACCGCCGCGGGGGGCGTGCACTACGGTCGGCGGACGCGAGAGCGGGCACGTGACCACGGACGACGACGGAGAAGAGGACACGACGGTGGGTGCGACCGCGGACCCCGCGGCGAGTGGCGGAGCCGCCAAGCGGCTGTCCATCACGCCGGGGCAGGTGGTGCAGGAGCTCGGGTACGACTCGGACGTCGACCACGACCTGCGCGACGACGTCGAGGACGTCACCGGCGCCGAGATGCTGGACGAGGAGGCCGTCGAGGCGGTCGACGTGGTCCTGCTGTGGTGGCGCGAGGACGACGGCGACCTCGTGGACGCCCTCGTCGACTCGCTGACCTCGCTCGGTGACAACGGCGTGGTGTGGCTGCTGAGCCCCAAGAGCGGTCGTCCCGGCCACGTGGAGCCGGCCGACATCGACGACGCCGCACCCACCGCGGGCCTCCACGCGACCTCGACCATCGCCGTGACGAGCGACTGGTCCGGCACGCGGCTCGTGGCGCGCGGGCGCAAGGGCTGACGACGCCGCTCGCGGCCCGGCTGCGGCGCCCGCGGGCCCGTGTCGGGTCCCGGGCGCCGCGCCCCACCCGGCACACGGCCGCGGACGGGTCCTCCGTCCTGCTGGGCGGTCCTCTGCCGCCGGGCGCCCGGGCGCGGCTCGTCGTCTTCCTGCCCTTCGCCGCCTCGCCCGTCTGCACGGGCGAGGCCCTCGCGCTGCGCGACCGCGCGGACGAGCTCGCGGCGGCGGGCCTGGACGTGGTCGCCGTGACGTGCGACGCCGTCCCCGCGCTCTCCGCCTGGGCCCGGGCGGAGGGTCTCGGGTTCCCGCTCCTGTCGGACTTCTGGCCCCACGGCGCGGCCGCCCGCGCCCACGGCGCGCTCGACCGGGCGACCGGT
>NZ_JABEMA010000567.1 GCF_013004605.1 Pseudokineococcus marinus | reverse complement strand
CGCGCCGGTGCCGTCGGCCAGCTGCCCGGCGCCGGTGGCCAGGCCGTCGGCGCCCTCGGCCAGGGCGCGCTGGCCGGTGAGCAGCGCGTCGGCCCCCTGGACGAGGCCGTCGGCGCCCTCGGACGCCTGCCCCAGCCCGTCCGCGAGGGCGCCCGCGCCGTCGGCGGCCTGCTGCAGCTGCTGGCTCACGGTGGAGAAGCCGACGAGGAAGGAGCTGGCCGCCTGCTCCCCCACCTGGTCGGCCACGGCCTGCTGCGTAGCCGCGACCACGCGCTCGGCGATGGTGCGGCCGAGGTAGCTGGTGGCGTCGTTGGTCGTCAGCTCGAGCTGCGCCTGCCGGGGCGGGGCGGGATCGCCCGCCGAGACGGCCTGCTGGACCGACGCGAGGTCGGAGGAGAAGGTGGCGGGCACGAGGAGAGAGGCCTCGTAGCGCCCGTCCCGCACGCCCTCCGCCGCGTCCTGGGCGTCGGTCCGCTGCCAGTCCAGCTCGCCGTCCACCTCGAGGTCGCGCGCGACCTGCGAGCCCACGGACAGGAGCACCCCGCCCGTGCTGGCGCCCTCGTCCTCCACGACCAGCGCGGCGGGCACCTGGTCCAGGCGCTCGTAGGGGTCGTGGTTGGCCCACAGGTACAGCCCCGCGTAGAGCACGGGGACGAGCGCGAGAGCCAGCACCGCCAGGCGCGCCATCGGCGAGGCGAGCAGGCGGCGCACCTCCGTCCCCGACGAGGCCCGGGCCGCGGCGCCGACCCCGGCGAGCGGGGAGGACCGGCGGGCGCGCGGCCGCTCCCCGGCGTCGGGCAGCTCGAGGCGGCCCCCCTCGTCGGAGCGGGGGCCGTCGGAGGAGCCGTGGGCGCCGGAGGAGGCGCCGTCGGAGGGGCGAGCGGGTGTGGTCACAGGGTCGCCTCCACGGCGATCTCGGTCGGTCGCGGGGGCAGGTCGTCGGGGCGCGCGGCCCGCCCGACGCCGGCGGCGGCCCGGAGGTCGGCGGGACGCAGGAGGCCGGCGCCCTCGAGCAGCGCCGCCTCGGCGCGGGGCACGAG
>NZ_JABEMA010000566.1 GCF_013004605.1 Pseudokineococcus marinus | reverse complement strand
CCGAGCTCGCGCGCCTCGCCGCGGCGGGCGTGCCCGGCGCCGACCCCGACGACTGGTACGGGCTGGCGCCGCTCAGCGACCCCGGACCCCTGCACCCCGGCGACGAGCCGGTGCCCGTCTCGCCGTCGAAGGTCGAGCAGCACGGCGCCTGCCCGCTGCGCTGGGTGCTCGAGGCGTCGGGCGCCGTCGCGCAGGAGTCGTCGTCGGCGGGCGTCGGGACGCTGGTGCACGACCTCGCGGCCACCGCGCCGGACGCCGACCGCGCCGCGCTCGGCGCCGAGCTCGACCGCCGCTGGCACGAGCTCGGGATGCCGGCCACCTGGCCCGGCCGGCGCGAGCGCGCCCGGGCGGAGCGGATGCTCGACAACCTGGCCCCCTACCTCGCCACCTCGGGCGGCCGCGAGCTGCTCGGCACGGAGGTCGAGGTGCGGGTGGCCGTCGGCCGGGCGCTGCTCACGGGGCGGGTCGACCGGCTCGAGCGCGACGCGCAGGGCCGCCTCGTCGTCGTCGACCTCAAGACGGGGTCCGCCGCGGCGAAGGCGGAGCTGGCCGAGCACCCCCAGCTCGGCGCCTACCAGGCGGCCGTCGAGGCGGGCGCCTTCGCCGACGTCGCCCGGTCGGGGGGCGACGGGTCGGGGGACGACGGGTCGGGCGGGGACGGGCCGGGCGGGGACGGGGCGCGCAGCGGGGGCGCGCGCCTCGTCAACGTCGCCCCGACGCGCGGCAAGGCCCTCGAGCAGGCCCAGGCCCCGCTCGAGGCGGCCGAGGACCCGGGCTGGGCCCGCGCGCTCGTCGAGCGCACGGCCGAGGGGATGGCCGGGGCCTCCTTCCCCGCCCAGGACGGCCCCCAGTGCCGCACCTGCCCCGTCCGCACCTCGTGCCCCGTGCGCGCCGAGGGCCGGCAGGTGGGCCCGTGAGCGGCGCCGGGACGGCACGAGGCGGTGCTGCCACCGCGGCAGGCGCGGCTGGCGAGCAGCTGGGCCTCGACCTGCCGGGCCCGGGCCCGGCGCCGGCG
>NZ_JABEMA010000565.1 GCF_013004605.1 Pseudokineococcus marinus | reverse complement strand
CCCGGTGGGCAGCGGCGCGAGCGCCGTCGCGACGCCCCCGGCGACGACGAGCGCCGCCGCCGCCCCGAGCAGGACCGGCCGCGGGCCGTGCCGCGAGAGCCGCGCCGCCAGCGGGACGGCGACGACGAGGCCGACCACCCCCGCGCCGACGGGCAGCGCGAGCGCGCGCTCCAGCTCGAGGTCCAGGGCCATCTCGGGTAGCGCGACGGCGACGGCGAGGAGGTCGAGGGCCGCGAGCAGCGTCGCGACGAGCACGCCGGCGAGCACCGAGCGGGCCTGCTGCGGGGAGGCCGGCTGGGGGAAGGCCGAGTGCAGGGAGGACTGCCGCGGCTCCGACGGAGGGGTCGGCGACGACGGCGGGCTGACGGGGTCGCTCACGGGGAGCGAGGGTAGGTGCCCGGCGGTGACGGCTCCGCCGCGCCGGGACCCGCCGGCCCTCCTCGGCCTCCGGGTCCCCTCGCCCCGGGTCCCCTCGCCGCAGGTCCCCTCGCCCCGGGGCCCGTCAGCCGCCGCAGGGACGGGCGGCGGCCGCGCGGGCCGTCGGGTCGCCCCACTCGGGCCAGGGCCGCGGGTCGTCGACGGGCGCCCAGCGGCCCTCGACGAGCGCGTACTCCCACCCGGGGCCCTCGGCGACGAGCGCGCGGAGGGCGGCGACGAGGCGGTCGACGTCGTCGGCCCGGGACCCGACGCCGACGCTCGCCCGCACGGCGCCCTCCCGCAGGCCGAGGCGCTCGAGGAGCGGGTGGGCGCAGAAGCGCCCGTCCCGCACGCCGATGCCGTGCTCGGCCGACAGGACGGCCGCGACGAGGCCGGGGGCGACGCCGTCGACGGTGAAGGTGACGACGCCGATGGCCGACGGCGCCCCCTCGAGCGAGTGGTGCACCCGCACGCCCGGCACGCCCGCCAGGCCGTCCACGAGGCGCTCGCGCAGCGCCCGCTCGTGCGCCTCGAGCGCGCCACCGGCGAGCGCCTGCAGCGCGTCGCAGGCCGCGGCGAGCGCGGCGACGCCGAGGACGTTGGGCGTGCCGCCCTCGTGCCGGGCGGGCGCGGCGGCC
>NZ_JABEMA010000564.1 GCF_013004605.1 Pseudokineococcus marinus | reverse complement strand
CGGCCGGGACGGGCGCGACAGCCGCGGTCCCGCGGCCCGCGGCGGCCGCTCGGGCCCCCGCAGCGGCCCGTCGGCCGGCAACGCCCGTCTCTTCGTCGGCGTCGGCCGCGCGGCCGGCGTCCGCCCCGGCGACCTCGTGGGCGCCATCGCCAACGAGTCGCCCGTGAGCGGCCGCGACATCGGCGCCATCGAGATCACCGAGCGCTTCTCGCTCGTCGAGGTGCCCGAGGGCGCCGCCGACGACGTCGTGGCGGCGCTGCGCGGCAGCACGATCAAGGGCCGCAAGGCCATGGTGCGCCGCGACCGGGACCAGCCCGGCCGCTGACCCGCTCCCCACGAGGGCCCCGTCGACGACGTCGACGGGGCCCTCGTGCGTCCCCCTCCGGTGGAGGGGGCGTCACCTTCGCGTGGTGAGGGGCCCGGGAGGTGGAGGGGGCGTCACCTTCGCGCGGTGAAGGGCGTCAGGCGCCGCGGACGGCGTGCGTCCGCCCGCCGCCCGCGGGGGCGCCGGGGCGGTCGTCGAGGAGGCCGCGGCGCTGCGCGAGCACCTCGAAGACGACCGTCCCGAAGGGCGGGACCGCCGCGCCCAGCGCGAGGACGCCGACGCGCCAGCTCCACCGCTGCACGCCCCACGTCAGGAGCGCGACGGCGCCGTAGAGGAGGAAGGCGCCGCCGTGGAGGGCGCCGAAGACCTCGATGCCGTGGCGGCTGCCGTCGAGCAGGTAGTGCCAGCCCATGGAGGCGAGGAGCCCGGCCCACGTCAGCGCCTCGACCACCGCCAGCACGCGGAAGGCCGTGCGGATGCGGGCGCGGGCGGCGGGCGACGACGGGGGCGCGGGGATCGCGGGCACCGCCCCATCGTCCCAGCGCCGGCGGGCGACCCGGCGCGCACCCCGGCGCCGTCCCTCCGGATGGTGGCCACGGGCACGGGCCACGACGCTGGGAGGGTGACCCAGCACCCCGCCGCCGAGCAGGGCGGCCCCGCAGCAGCACCGGCCGACGGCGCCGTCCGCGGCGAG
>NZ_JABEMA010000563.1 GCF_013004605.1 Pseudokineococcus marinus | reverse complement strand
CTGGCCGTCGTCCGCGAGAGCCCGCGCGCGCACCGCACCGGTGAGCACGACGTCCACCTCGGAGGTGAGCCGGGCGCTGCCGGGCGCGAGGAGGGCGCTGCCGCGGGGCACGTCACCGGCGGACGCGCCGCGCAGGTTGACCGCCACGCGGGCGGGCCCGGCCACCTCCGGGCGCGGCTCCTCGAGGGACTGCAGACCGCGGACCCGCACCGACCGGCGCTCGCCGTCGGGCGTGACCGCCTCGAGCTCGTCGCCGGTGCGCAGGACGCCCTCGGGCAGCGTGCCCGTGACGACGGTGCCGGCGCCGCGGATGGTGAACGAGCGGTCGAGCCACAGGCGCGGCGGCGCTCCGGGGTCGGCCGGGGGCAGCCCGCGCACGAGGCGCACGACGGCGGCGCGCAGCGCCTCGGTCCCGGCGCCCGTGCGGGCGCTCACGACGACGGACGGGGAGCCCTCGAGCGAGGTGCCGACCAGGCGCTGCGCGACGTCGGCGGCGGTGGCCGCGGCGCCGGTCGCGTCGACGAGGTCGGCCCGGCTGACGACGACGAGGCCCGAGCGCACGCCCAGGGCGTCCAGGGCGTCGAGGTGCTCCTGCGACTGCGGCATCCACCCGCCGTCGGCCGCGACGACGAGGAGGACGGCGGGCACGGGACCGACCCCGGCGAGCATGGTGGGGACGAAGCGCTCGTGCCCGGGCACGTCGACGAGCGCGACGCGCTCGGCGCCGCCCGCGCCGTCGTCGAGGTCGGTCCAGGCGAACCCGAGGTCGAGCGTGAGCCCGCGGCGCTGCTCCTCGGCCCAGCGGTCGGGCTCCCGGCCGGTGAGCGCGCGGACGAGGGCGGACTTGCCGTGGTCGACGTGCCCGGCGGTGGCGAGGACGTGCACCGCTCAGGCCCCCGCGGGCGCCGCGGCGCGGGGAGTCGCCAGGGCGCGCAGGGCGGCCCCGACGAGCTGCGCGTCGTCCTCGGGCGCCAGGGAGCGCAGGTCGAGCAGGCACCGGCCGGCCTCGGTGCGGGCGACCAC
>NZ_JABEMA010000562.1 GCF_013004605.1 Pseudokineococcus marinus | reverse complement strand
AGGCGCCGCCGTCGACGCGCTCGACCTGCCGCACCTCGCCGTGCGCGCCGGCGAGCTCGTCGCGCTGCGCGGCCCCTCGGGCGCCGGCAAGACGACGGCGCTGCGCGTGCTCGCCGGGGTGCAGCCGGTGGTCGCCGGGACGGTCGTGGTCGGGGACGTGCTGCACGTGCCGCAGCGGCCGACGCTGCCGCACGCGCGCACCGTCGCCGACGCCCTCGAGCCGCTCGCCACGGACGACGAGCGCTGGGCGGCCCTGGCCGACGTCGGCCTCGCCGCCGAGGTCGCCGCCCTGCCGGAGGGGCTCGCGACGCCGCTCGGCGAGGGCGGCGCGGGCCTGTCGTCGGGGCAGCGCCAGCGCCTGGCGCTCGCCCGCGCGCTGGCCCTCGCGGCCCGTCACCCCGTCGTGCTGCTGCTCGACGAGCCGACCGCCCACCTCGACGCCGACGCCGAGCGCGTCGTCGTCGCGCGCCTGCGGGAGGCGGCCGCCCGCGGCTGCGCCGTCCTCGTCGTCTCGCACCGCCGGGCCCTGCTCGCCGCCGTCGACCGCGCCGTCGACGTCGCCGCCCCTGCCGCGCACTCTGTCGACATCTCGTCGTCAGGCGCTGCTTCCTCGACGCACTCTGTCGACACTTCGCCGTCGAGGACCCCCTCTGGGCGGCGAAGTGTCGACAGGGTGCGGGGAGCGGGCGGGCGCCCGGGGCGGGTCTGGTGCTGGGCCTCGGGCCGGCCGGGCACCGCCGTCGCGCTGGGGGCGTCGTCGTGGGTGTCCGGGCTCGTGCTCACGGGCGCGGCCGCCTGGCTGCTCGTGCGGGCGTCGGACCTGCCGCCCGTGCTGAGCCTGTCGACGGCGGTGGTCCTCGTCCGCGGGTCCGCCGTCGCGCGGCCGCTGCTGCGCTACCTCGAGCGGCTCGTCAGCCACCAGGTCGCCTTCGCCCGCCTCGGCGCGTGGCGCTCGCAGGTGTACGCGGCGCTGGTGCCGCGCGTGCCCGGGCCCGGGCCGCTGCGGCGGGGGGCGCTGCTCGCCCGCGTGGTCGACGACGTC
>NZ_JABEMA010000561.1 GCF_013004605.1 Pseudokineococcus marinus | reverse complement strand
GTCCGCGCCGGCAGCGCTGGCGGGCCCGGTGGGTGCCGCTCGCGCGGCTGCGGCGCTGACCTGGGCGACGGGGCGGCGACCCCCACGGGGGCGCCACGACGCCCGGGCCCGCCAGCACGCCGGGGCGACGTGACGGCAGGGCGTCGCTGTCCTCCCGTACCCGGCCGTCGTGCGGCTCGAGCTGGAGGTCCGCACTCGGCTCCCCGGCGTCTCCCCGCAGCCCTCTGGTGACGACGTCGCCCGGGCGCCGCAGCGGAGACGGCACGCGCCGTGGCGGCACGTCGGTGGCCCGGTCGGGGAAGGGCGCGCGCGAGGGCTCAGGGATCACCACGACGTGAGGGCCGAGCGGACCTCTCGGTCCTCCCGGCCCTCACGGCTGCATGCGTGCGGTCAGCGGCCGCCCTCGTCGCGGCGCTTCTGCCACCGCTCCTCCATGCGCTCCATGAAGGAGCCGGAGGAACCGGGTGCGCCCTTGCCGCCGCGGCCGGTGCGGCCCGGCCGACGCGCGGTTCGGCCGTCGCCCTGGACCACGCCGACGGGCCCCGGCGCCGGCGCACGGCGCGGGCTCGAGACGGCGTAGGCGGCGCCGGCCAGCATGAGGACGAAGGCGACGACCCCGACCAGCACCTGCTGGGAGGCCACGCCCACGACGAGGAGGAGCAGACCCACGACGATGCCCGCGCCGCCGAGCAGCAGGCGGCCGGCCGAACCGCCGCGGCGGGAGGAGCCCTTCATCGCCGAGGCGAACTTCGGATCGTCGTTGAGGAGCTGCTGCTCCATCTGCGAGAGCAGGCGCTGCTCGTGCTCGGACAGCGGCACAGGACCTCCCCGGTGTGGCGGCGCGACCGCCACCAGCGGCGCGTCCGTGCACCAGAGTATGTCGCCGTCCGCGCGCTGGAAAGCCGGGTCTACCACGTCCTCCGGACGGCGTGGTCGAGCGCCGCGCGGCGAGTCGTCGGCAGGTCCGCCCGGACCGTCCCCGAGCGCCCGCGCAGGCCCGTCGGGGCCTCGTCCGCCCCCTCCCCGGTCCTGCCCGGGCGGGACGGGGGCGGGTCAGCGCGGGCGCTCGGGGACGGTCCGG
>NZ_JABEMA010000560.1 GCF_013004605.1 Pseudokineococcus marinus | reverse complement strand
GGCGACCTGCTGGGGCTGCCGCCCGGCGCGCGGTGGCCGGCCGGCCCACCCGGTCGCGGCCTCCTCGTGCGGCGTGGGCGCCCCTGCGTCGTCCAGGTGGCCGTTCCCGACGCCGTCGCCGACGCTCGGGCGGGCACGCCGGGCGCACCGACCGGTGCCTGAGGTCGCCCGTCCCGGCCCGGTGCGCACGGCCGGCGCGGACGACCCCGTCGTCGAGGCAGGCGAGGACGGCGCGCAGGGCCCCTGTCGCCGGCGCCCTGGCCACGCACGCGGCTCCCACGACGTCGGGCGCGCCGCGGCGCCGGGTCGCCGGCGTGTGGTCTGCTGCGGTCGCGGGAGTCCGGGGTCCCGGGCACCCGGGCGTGCGAGCCCGGCGCGGGCGCCCCAGCTGCGGGCGCGGGGCGCCGGCGTGGCAGGAGCGGGCGGCGAGGAGCACCGCGGGGCGTCCGCCGGTGACGACGAGCAGGAGACGACGTGGGCGAGGCACCGCAGGCCGGCGCGCCGCAGGGCGCGCAGCCGCCTCCCGGTGGGACGGCGGAGCAGGGCCAGGACGAGCCGGCCCCGGGCCGGGACGCGGCGGGTCGCGTGGTGCGACCCGCTCGGCCCGAGGACGTCGCGGCCCTCGACGGCCTCGTCCGACGGCTCGCGCTGGACGAGCGGGAGCCCGACGCGGTCGAGGCCTCCCCGGACGACCTGCGGCGCGCGCTCTTCGGCCAGGACGCCGTCGCCGGGTGCCTCGTCGCCGAGGTCGGCGGCGAGGTCGTCGGCATGGCCCTGTGGTGGACGACGTACTCGACGTGGCGCGGACGACCGGGCGTCTGGTTGGAGGACCTCGTGGTGCGCCCGTACGAGCGCGGCCGCGGCCACGGGCGCGCCCTGCTGGAGGCCCTGGCGCTCGAGTGCTCGCGGCGCGGCGGCGCCCGCCTCGAGTGGTCGGTCCTCGACTGGAACGAGCCCGCGCGCGGCTTCTACGCCGCCCTGGGCGCCTCCCCGCTCGAGGACTGGACGACGTGGCGGCTGGACCGCGACGCCCTCGCCGCGCTGGCCGGGCGCGCGGCGGGAGCGCCCGGCGCGACCGGGAC
>NZ_JABEMA010000056.1 GCF_013004605.1 Pseudokineococcus marinus | reverse complement strand
CGCCCTCTCCCGTCGACGGCGCGCCCGAGGCCGGCGCGCTCGTGGACTGCCCGCTCGGGCAGGGCCCGGCCGCGGGCCCCGGAGGGTGCGCCGTCCGCGGCAGGAGCGCCGGGGTCTCGGGCGCCTCGAGCGGGACCAGGGCCTCGACCGGCGGGAGGGCGACGTCGGGGCACGACCGACCCACGGCCCACCGCTCCTCGTCCCCCGGGGCGACGAGGAGCGGCGAGAAGGTGCACGACCGCCGCGACGGCGCGTAGGCGGCGCGGGAGCGGGTGTCACGGCTCATACCGGGCGCATCGGCACGCCGGGCCGTTCACCTGAGCGGGTGAACGGACCGGCGCGTCGGTGTGGCGCTGCGGCCGGCTCGGCGGTCCTGCGCGTACCGCCGAGCCGGCCCTCCGTCGCGTCAGGCGCCGGACATCAGGCGCCGAGCCTCAGGCGGCGCAGACGTCGCCCTGCGGGCCGGGCAGCGGCAGGGACGGCGCCTCGCCGCTGTCGACCACGGAGCCGTCGACCACGACGCCGTCGTCCTCGACGACGGTGAGGACCCCGAAGGCGTCCCCGGTGACGGCCTCGACGGGCACCGACGCCGTGACGCTGTAGGTCGCGGCCGGGACGGCGCCCGGCACGTCGTCACCCACGAGCGGCACCGCGAAGGGCAGGCACGTCTCGCCCGGCGCGAAGACGACCTCGGCCGCCTCCCGGCCGGCGCCGCCGAGGCCGCCCGCCAGGGACTCCAGACGGACGCTCACCGGCACCTCGCTCGCGGCCGAGAGGCGCACCGCGACGTCGGCGCTGCCGGGCCCGTCGCCCTCGGCGACCACCGCGTCCCCGACGGACACCTGCGGGAGGTCGGTCGGACCGCCGGCCCCGACGGCGGCCGTGGAGACCGCGACGTCGGACAGGTAGAGCGACCCCGTGGGCGACGCCGCCGTGAGGCGCACCTGCCGGACGTCGCGCAGGTCGACGCCGCGGACGGCCGAGAGCGGCAGCTCCACGGTGCGCAGGACCGTCTTGGGCAGCAGGGACGAGGTGCCGGCCGGCAGCGGGGCCAGCGCGTCGCTCACCTGCGACATGAGGACGGAGTCCTCGCGGCCCCGGCCGTCGACGATGCTCAGCTGCGCGTCGACGGGCGCCACCTGGCCCTCCGTCGGGGCCGCGCGGACGGTGATGACCTCCTGGCCCGACATGTCGCGCGCCGCCGCGGGGACGTCGACGCGCAGCTGCGCCGGCGCCGCCCCCTCGGGGGCCTCCTGCCACGCCATCGTCAGCACCGTCGTCGCGGGCGCGGACGGGGCCCGCGACGCCGGCGTCCAGTGCGGCATCCGGGAGGACGCGGACGCGGGCGCGCACGGCGTCGCGAGGGTCGGCACCGGCCGCCCGTCGAGGCCCTGGCAGTAGCCGACGGTGACCGAGCCCGAGGAGCGGACCCCGCCGACCGACCCGTCGAGCGGGTTGACGTCGACGCGGCTGCCGCCGGGCGCCTGCGCCTGCGGGTGGACGACGGCGCGGCCGGCCGAGGCGGCGCGGGCGGCGGTGCCGTCGAACATCGGCTGGAACTGCTCCTCGCCGCCCATGACCATGCGGAAGAAGGCGCTCATGTAGGCGGTGCCGACGGCGCGCTGCTCGGCGGGCGTGAGCCGCTCGGGCTCCTCGGTGCCGCACAGCGGGTCCGCGGCGCGCCAGTCGTCGCGGGCGCCCGTGTCGACGAGCGCCGTGCCCGGCGTCCACTCGGTGTTGAACCAGTTGTGGTTGGCGCCCATGACGAGCAGCGAGCTGCGCAGCACGTCGTCGTCGGTCGTGTAGCGGGAGTCGTCGAAGAAGTGCTGGCCCTGGAGGTTGCTGACGTCGCCGTCGCAGTACGGCAGCACGACGGCCATGGGCACGTCCGGCAGCGCCGGCCGCGCGAAGTCGACCGGCGCGAGGGGCAGCACCGCCTCCACGCCGTAGGGGTCGGGGCGCGCGGCGTTCATGAGCGCGGCCTCGACGACCCCCTCGCCGCCGCGGGAGTGGCCCATGAGGCCGACGTGGTCCAGGTCGAGCCGGCCCCGCAGCGCGGCCGACTGCCGGCCGCCGAGCTCCGGCGCCTCGCCGGCGTCCGCCCGGGCCAGCAGGTCGAGGTGGTGGAGCACGAGGTCGCCGCGGGCCTGCGCGCCGAGGTCGGGCGCCAGCTGGTTGTCGTTGGCGTTGACGGCGTTCGTGCTGACGGACACGACGGCGTAGCCGTGGCTCGCGAGGTTCTCCGCCAGCTCGTCATAGCCCAGGTAGCTCGGGATCTCCTGCTGCTCACCGGCGCAGGGGTAGCGCGCGGGCCCCACGTCGGGCACGGGCCGCGGGCCGAGGCAGTAGGAGTGCCGGCCGTGCTGGATGACGACGACGGGGCGCTCGCCGCGGGCGCCGGCGGGCAGGTAGACGGCGGCGCGCGCCTCGGAGCGGATGTCGGCGGGCAGGCCCTCGAGGCCCCACACCTGGTCGCCGAGGTCGTAGTCCGCCCGGCGGACGCCGTAGCGGCCGCGCGTCCCCGGGTCCTCGCCGAGCACCGGCCCGCGCGCCGGACCCACGGCGGCGGCGCGGGCGCGCAGGGCGGCCCGGGCGGTGCCGGCGTCGGCCTCGCCGGCCCAGGCCGCGCTCACGCGGTCGGCGTCCAGCACCGCCGCGTCGGGCGTGACGACGGAGAGGCTCCGCCCGTCGGCCGACTCGACCGCCACGCCCACGGGCTCGCCGTCCACCTCGAGCACGGGGGCGTCCGAGCGCACCTCGAGCGGCTCGTCCAGCTGCAGCTCGACGCGGTAGCCGCCGGCCACCTCCTCGACGGCGAAGTCCTCGCCGGCAGGGGCGTCCGAGGGCTGGGTGGTCGAGGGCTGGGCTGGCGAGGGCTGGGTGGTCGAGGGCTGGGCGACGGCGGGCGGGACGGCGCCGAGCAGGCCGGCGGCGACGGCCCCGGCGAGGAGGCCGCTCACGGCGGGGCGCGTGCGGCGGGGGCGGGGTGGGGTCACGAGGTCCTCCGGGTCGGCACCCCTCGATGGGGGGCGATGTCCGGACTGTGCTGCTCGCGCCGCTCACGCAGTGCGTACCGAGAGCAACCTTTACGCGCTGTTCACACGCGCCGTCGTCCCGGGCGCGCCGGAGCCCGGTCGGCTGCTCGCCGACCGGGCTCCGGTGCGGTCGCCGGCGGGGTGCCGGTGCGCGTCACCCGCTCCCGAGCGGCGGCTCCGCCCGCACCGGGGCGCCGGCGTCGACCAGCGCGGGTGGGAGCCGGTAGTGCCGTACGGCTGTGCGCGCGAAGACGTCGAGCTGCTCGTCCCGCGACCATCCCGACGTGATCTCGCGGAACCCGCCCCACACCTCGGCGTAGGTGGCCGTCAGGGAGTCGACGGGGAAGTTGCTCGCCAGCATGGTCCGCTCGGGGCCGAAGGCGTCGACGCACGTCTCGACCACGCGGCGGTTGCCCTCGGCCGTCCACGGCGCGTCGGTGCGGCCGATGCCCGAGATCTTGACGAGCACCTGCTCGAGGGCCGCCAGCCGGCGCAGCGCCGCCTCCCACCCCGCGAGCCCCTCCTCGGACCGGTCCGCCGGGAGCCCCGCGTGGTTGAGCACCACCGGCGTCCCCGGGTGGGCGCGGACGAGGTCGACGGCCTCGTCGAGGTGCCACCACGCGGTCTGGAGCTCGAAGGGGAGGCCGTGCTCGGCGAGCCGCGCGTAGCCGCGGCGCCACACGGGACTGGTCATGAGCGTCGGCTCGGCGGCCGCGCGCGCCGGCGACGGCGCCTGCCCGGGCTTGTGACGGACGCCGCGCACGAAGGGGCGGTCCGCCAGCGCCCCCAGGACCGCGTCGACCCCCGAGGCGTCGAGGACGGCGTGCGCGACGCCGGCGGTGGGCAGGCCCTCGCGCGCGGCGACGGCGGCGGTCCAGTCCATCTCGCCGAGCGGGTCGTCCTCCTCCCACTCGGTCTCCATCGTCACCGAGCCGACGAGCCGCACGCCGGCGTCCTCGGCGTCGGCGCGCAGGTCGTCCGGCATGTAGTCGCGCTTGAGGGCTTCGTAGTCGCCGTAGCGGAAGGGGATGGCGGCACCGGGTCGCAGCCAGGGCTGGCGTCCCAGCCGCGGCTGCCAGACGTGGTGGTGGGCGTCGACGACGGGGCCGTCGTAGGCGCTCACGCCACCGGCTCCGCGCGCCGCCGCGCGAGCGGACGCTCGAAGTCGATGGACAGCGAGCCGGCGAGGTAGACGGCGGCGGCGACCGCGAGGAAGACGAAGGAGCCCGCGTAGCCACCGGAGAGGGCGATCGAGTAGCCCATGACCACGGGGGCGATGCCGCCGCCCGCGCTGGAGGCGACGTTCATGACGCTGCCGACCGTCCCGACCTGCGCCTTGGGGGCCAACCAGGACGGGAAGGCCCAGTACACGCCGCCGAACTGGTTGAAGAACACGGCGACCGACAGGACGACGAGGGCGACGTACCCGCTGTCGACCGCGGCGAGGCTGAGGACGCTCACGGCGGTCCCGACGCCCGACACGGCGAGGATGGTCCGCATCACGCGGTTGTAGTGGGTCGTCCCCGCGCGGAACCGGTCGGTGGCCCAGCCGGCGACGAGCTGGCCGACGACGCCCGAGCCGTAGACGACGAAGGTGCCCCACCCGATGGCGGCGAGGTCGAAGCCGAGGGAGTCCGAGAGGTACGAGGGCGTCCACGAGATGATCCCCCACCACACGGTCGCCCAGCCGAGACGGCCGAGCCACAGGCCCCACCACGAGCGGGAGCGGGCGTAGTCGCCGACGCCGGGCAGCGCGACGTCCTCCGTCGTCGTGTCCGCGACGTCCTGCCCCGCGGTGATGTGCGCCAGCTCCGCCTCGTCGACGCGCGGGTGCTCCTGCGGGGTGTCGCGCAGGTAGAGGTAGTAGAGGACGGCGACGAGGACGGTGAGCGCGCCGGTGATGACGAAGGCCGCGCGCCAGCCGCCCGTCAGCCCGATGAGCCCGGTGATGAGCAGGCCGCCGACCGCCGAGCCGAAGGGTCCGGCGGCGTCGATGAAGGTGGCGCCGCGGGCGCGCTCCGACGACGGGAGCCAGCGCGAGTTCAGCTTGGAGGCGGCCGGGAAGACCGGTGCCTCCGCGGCCCCGAGCCCCAGCCGCGTCCCGAGGAGGGCGCCACCGCTCCCGACGAGGCCCCCGGCCAGCTGGAACAGGCCCCACAGCGCCCCGGACGCGCCGACCACGCGCCGGGGGCCGATGCGGTCGAGGAGCCAGCCGCCGGGGATCTGGAAGAGCAGGTAGGTCCAGAAGAAGGACCCGAGGATCCACCCCTGCAGCGCGGGGGAGAGGTCGAACTCCTCGCTGATGAAGGGCATCGAGATCGACAGCGAGGCGCGGTCGACGAAGTTGAGCAGGACGATGATCCACAGGACGGCGAAGATCTTCAGCCGCGTGCGGCTGCGGCGGGTCCCGGCCCCCGTGGCGGGTGGACGACGGCGTGCGTCGGTGGACATGGCGGCTCCCGTGGGGTCGTGCCCGGTCGTCGGGCGAGGTGGTCCTCGGGGGCCGTGGTCGGTCCTCGGGGACCCGCCCGCGGGCGCGGGCGGGCGGTCCGTCGGCGGACGTCGTCGGCGGGTGGTCCGGCGGGGGCGGCTCAGCCGGCGGCGAGCATCCCCCTGATGCGGCGCGTGCCCAGGAGCCCGCGCAGGTAGTCGCGGTTGCGGGCGCTGACCGAGAGGCCGTCGCCGCCGTAGTGCTCGCACGTGATGGGGCCGCGGAAGCCGAGCGCGACGGCGTCGGCCAGCATCTGCCGGTAGCTCATGACGCCGGTCTCGAGCGGCGCCGGGGCGGTGCTGATGGCGCCGGTGGTCTCGTCCTCGGTGCGCAGGTAGTTCTTCGCGTGCCAGAAGTTCGTGTGCGGCAGCACCTTCGCGGCCATCTCGGTCCAGCGCTCGACCGGCCGGTGGAGGCGCTGGAGGTTGCCGAGGTCGGGGTTGAGACCCACCTCAGGCATGTCGACGTCGGTGACGAAGCGGACCGCGCCGTCGGCGGTGCCGACGTAGGTGTCCTCGTACATCTCCAGCGACAGGACGAGGCCGTTCTCGGCCGCGTGCCGGCCGAGCTCGCGCACGCGGTCGACGGCGAGGCGGTAGGTCTCCGGGTCCTCGTCGGGGTCGGCGTCCACGGCGCCCTCCGTGGTCCAGAACCACAGGGCGCGCTGCTGGGCCGGGAGCAGCGCCCGGAAGAAGCCGACGTTGAAGACCTCGGCGCCCACGGCGGCCGCGGCGTCGATGCCGCGGTGCAGGGTCGCCATGTGCTCCTCGCCGTGCTCGGGGTCCACCGGGCTGCGTCGGGCCGAGGACACCGCCGGCACGCGCAGGCCGAGGTCGGCGACGACGTCCTGGAACTCCTGGAGCCGCTCCGGCGAGAGGTCGCCGATGCGCAGCCACGACTCGGTCGGGTCGACGCAGTCGAAGCCCGCATCCGCGACGTCGCCGAGCGCGAGCGCCCACTCCTCGGCGCTCTGGTCCTGCACCGAGGTGCCGTCGGGGAGCGTGCCCGGGTACTGGATCATCGCCGCGGCGATGGGCCAGTCCTCGGGGCCGGTCGGGGTGGTGCGTGCCTGCTGCAGGGCCACGGTGCCTCCAGGTGCGGTGGGACGGTGCGGCGGTCCCGGACGGGACCGCCGTGTCAGGCCGTCGGCGTCGACTGCCGCGCGCGCCCGGGGGCACGACGGCGACGCACGGCCGCGAGGACGACCGGCGCCAGGATGGCCAGGATCGCCGCGACCGTGAAGGCCGCCGAGATCGGGCGCTCGAAGATGATCATCAGGTCGCCGCGACCGAGCGCCGACGTCTGGACGAGCGAGCGCTCCAGCAGCGGCCCCAGCACCAGCCCGAGGACGAGCGGGGCGGCGGGGAAGTCGAACCTCTTCATGAAGTACCCGAGGACGCCGGCCGTGAAGGCCACCCACAGGGAGAACGTGTTGTTCCCGATGGCGAAGGCGCCGAGCAGGCTGATGAAGAGGATGAAGGGGTAGAGGTAGCTGTAGGGCACTCGCAGCGCCTGCGCGAAGACCGGCGCCAGCGGGAGGTTGAGCACCAGCAGCATGAAGTTGCCGATGACGAACGAGACGAGCAGGCCCCACACCAGCGCGGGCTGCTGCTCGAAGAGCAGCGGGCCCGGCTGGAGGCCGAAGACGACGAAGGCGCCGAGGAGCACCGCCGTCGTCCCGCTGCCGGGGATGCCGAGCGACAGGGTCGGGATGAAGCTCGCGTTGGCGGCCGCGTTGTTGGAGGCCTCCGGCGCCGCCACGCCCTCGACGGCGCCCGTGCCCAGCTCGGCCCGGTGCTTGCCGACCCGACCCTCGAGGCCGTACGACATGAAGGTCGCCAGCGTGGCGCCGGCGCCCGGCAGGACGCCGAGGGCGAAGCCCAGGCCCGTCCCGCGCAGGCTCGCGGGGATCATCCGGCGGACGTCGTCCCTCGTGATGACGAGGTCCTTGAAGCGGGCGCGGATGGGCGCCTCACCGCCCCGGTGGATCTGGTGCAGCACCTCGCCGATGGCGAAGAGGCCGATGAGGACGGCGATGAAGTCGAGCCCGCTGAGCAGGTTCAGGCTGCCGAAGGTGAAGCGGGCGTCCGTGAAGCCCGAGGCGATGCCGACGGTGGACAGCAGCAGGCCGACCGCGGCCATGGTGATCCCGCGCAGCAGGTTGTCGCCGGCGAAGGACACGATCGTCGAGAGGCCGAGCAGGATCACCGCGAGCGTCTCCGGCGGTCCGAAGCGGAGCGCCAGGTCGGCGATCGGCGCGGCCAGGAGCATGAGGCCGACGATGGTGATGATGGCGGCGATGAAGGACGAGAGGGCCGACACGGCCAGCGCCGCACCGGCTCTCCCGTTGCGCGCCATCTGGTAGCCGTCCAGCGTGAGCACCACGCTGGAGGAGTCGCCCGGCGTCGAGATGAGGATCGAGCTGATGGACGCGCCGTACTGGCAGCCGTAGTAGATGCCGGCCAGCATGATCAGGGCCGTGACGGGCTCCAGGGCCAGGGTCACGGGGAGCAGGAGCGCCACGCCGGTGGCCGACCCGAGGCCGGGCAGCATGCCGATGACGGTGCCGAGCGCGACCCCGATGAAGCACCACAGCAGGTTCTCCGGCGACACCGCCGTGGCGACGCCGAGGGCGAGGTTGTCGAGCACGGTGGACCCCTCAGACGAGCCCGAGCGCGCCGCTGGGCAGCGGGGCTCCGAGCACCTGGACGAAGACGAGCCAGCCGAAGGCCAGGCACGCGGCCGCGCTGGCCACCGCCGCCACCGGTCCCTTGCGCTCGACGACGAGGACGAGCACGAGGACGGCGAGGGACAGCGACAGCAGCAGCCCGATGAGCGGGACGAGCAGCAGGGCGGCGCCAAGCAGCCCGAAGACCACGGCGATGGCGCGGCCGCGCTGGGCGGCCGTGCGGCCGAAGACGTCGAGCTCCTCGTCGGGGGCTGCCTGCCCGGTCGGGACGGCGGCGGCCCGCTCGTCGCCGACGGGGGCGCGGACGTGGTCGTCCGCGCGGGTCGCCCGGCGCTGCAGCCCCATGCGCACGATCTCGGCGGTCGACGCGACGGCGATGAAGCCGCCGGTCGCGACGGGCAGGAAGCCCGCGCCGACCTGCCCGTCGACGAGGAAGCCGTACCGCCACCCGTAGACGGCGGCGGCGAGCCCGAGGACGGCGAGGAGGGCCGTGCCGACGAGGTCGGCCCGGGTGGGACCGCCGCCGGCGACGCCGGTCGCGGTCACCTGCACGGGCGCGCGGTCAGCCCCCGCGCCGCCCTCGGGCCCGCCGCTCACGGCTGGAGGGCCGAGCGGGCGTCGGCGTCGTACTGCACCAGGTACTCGGCGAAGTCCTCGCCGAAGAGCGTCTGCGGCTGCAGGTAGTTGCTCTCGATGTACTCGGTGTAAGAGTCCGTCGTCGTCCACTCCTCGGCGGCGTCGACCCAGAAGCGGGTCGACTCCTCGTCGAGCTCGGGCGCCGCGACGAGGCCGCGCCACTGCGCGAAGGTGACGTCGAGGCCCTGCTCGCCGCCGGTCGGGATGTCGGCGAGCTCCTCGTACTCGTAGCGCTCGGGCGCGAGGGCGCACAGCGCCTTGACGTCGCCGGACTCGAGCTGGCCGATGACCTCGCCCGGGCTGGCGGCGGCCACCTGGACCTGGTCGCCGAGCAGGGCGGCCGTGACCTCGGCCGTGGACTCGAAGGGCACCCGCTGCAGCTCGACGGACTCCTCCTGCTCGATGAGGGTCCACGCGATGGCGTCGGGGCCCGTCGTGCCGGAGACGGCGGCCGTGAGCGACTCGTCGCGCGCGGCCTCGACCATGTCGGTGCAGGTCTCCCACTCGGAGTCGCCGCCCGCGATGACGAGGTTGTAGTCCTCGCCCGCCTTCATGATCGGCGTGAACTGGTCGTAGGTGTACGGCACGTCCTGGATGATCGGCAGGGTCACGAGCGAGGTCTCGCTGGCGAGCAGCGTGCTCGGGTCGCCCGCCGAGGCGAGGAGCTGGCCGTAGCCCACCGCGCCGGACCCCCCGGTGATGTTCTCGACCGTGACGGTGCTGTCGGTGACCTCCTCGAGCCCCGACGCCATGGCGCGACCGGACAGGTCCGAGCCGCCGCCCGCCGAGAAGGGGACGACCATCGTGACGGGGCCGTCGGGGCCGGCGGCGCTCCCGCCGTCGGTGCTCCCGCCGGAGTCCTCACCGCACGCGGTGAGGACGAGTCCGGTGACGGCGGCCATGGCGGCGAGAGCGGTCGCGCGGGACGTGCGCATGGGTGGTCTCCTCGTCGAGATCAGGTGGTGCGGGTGGGGTGGTGCTGCGGGTGGACGGCGGACGGCCCACCCGGGGGGCGCGCGCCGGTCAGGCGTCGCGCTGGGCCATCTCCAGGGCGACGTCGAAGGCGCGCTGGGTGGGTCCGAGGGTCGCGACGCCCTGGCCGACGATGCCGTAGGCCGTGCCGTGGGCCGGGGTCGCGATCGGCACGGGCAAGCCGCCCTGGACGGTGACGCCCTGCTCGAAGCCCATGAGCTTCATCGCGATCTGGCCCTGGTCGTGGTACATCGTCACGACGCCGTCGAACTCGCCCTCGCGGGCCCGGATGAAGAGGGTGTCGCACGGGAAGGGGCCCTGGGCGTCGACGCCCTCGGACCGCAGGAGGGCCACTGCCGGGGCGATGTGGTCGATCTCCTCGGAGCCGAACTTGCCGCCCTCGCCCGCGTGGGGGTTGAGCGCGCACACCGCGAGCCGCGGGCGCTCGACGCCCTGCGCCGCGACCACGGTGTTCAGCAGCCGCGCGGCCTCGGCGACCTTGTGGGCGCTGATGCACGACGCGACCTCGGAGATCGGGATGTGCGACGTGACGCGCGAGGTCGTGAGACCGGGCACGAGGTTGAGCTCGGACGTCGTGCCCGTGAAGCCGAGCCGGTGGGCGAACCAGCGCAGCTCGTCCTCGTGCGCCATGCCCGCCAGGGAGAGCGCGGCCTTGTTGAGGGGCGTGAAGACGATGGCGTCCGCCTCGCCGCGCTCGTAGACGGCCAGCGCCGACTCGAGGTCGGCCATGGCGCGCCGCCCCCCCTCGACGCTGACCCGGCCGCGGGCGACCGGCTGGTCGGCGAGGTCGCTGCCGACCACCGCGACGGCGTCGGGCCCGGCGGTGGGGCCGTGGGGCACCTCGACACCGGCCTCGGCGGCGGCGGCGTCGAGCTCCGCGGCGGAGGCCAGCACGAGGATGTCGGCCTTCGCGCGGTTGGCGGGGTCGGCCACGAGCTTGGCGGCCAGCTCGGGTCCGATGCCGGAGGGGTCGCCGAGCGTCAGGGCGATCCGGGGGCGGGTGGTGGGTGCGGTCGTCGGGCTCATGGGCGTCGTCGCCTCCTGCCGGGGAAGATCACAGATCCTATAGCCTCGACGGTAGGCGTTCGAGGGGCGATGTGGCAACGGCCGGTCGTCGGGCGGGGGCGATCGTCACGCTCTCGTGACCGACGGCTCGCGCGTCCCCCGGGCCCGGGCGGTGCCGGCGCGCGTCAGGAGCGGTCGGCCGGGGCGCCGTCGCGGGCGTCCGCGACCGCCCGCCGTCGCACGCCGGCGAGGTGGTCGGCCATCGCGCGCACGGCGGCGTCGGCGTCCCCGCGCTCGAGGTCGGCGAGGACCCGCCCGTGCTCCTCCAGCGCCGCCTGCCAGTCGGTGACGCCGCGCCCCGCGCTCTGCACGAGGCGGTGCAGGTGGGCGCCCAGCCCCTGGAGCATGTCGCGGAGGTACCGGTTGCCGGAGGCCTCGGCGATGGTCAGGTGGAAGGCCCAGTCCGCCTCGAAGTACTGGCGCATCACCGCCGCCGGCGGCGGGGCCTCGGGCGTCCAGGCCGCCACCATCGCCGTCGCGGCCGCGAGGTGCGCCGTGTGCGCGGCGCGCAGCGGGGGGAGGAGCTCGGCGCGCCCGGCGGCCCGCCGGAGCGCTTCCGTCTCCAGGACGGCGCGGGCGTCCACGAGCTCCTCGAGCTGGTCGGCGGAGGGGTGCGGCGCCACCGCGTACCCCTTGAGCGCGGTGCGGACGACGAGCCCCGTGTGCTCGAGGAAGACGAGCGCCTCCCGCACGGGGGTCGGGGAGACGCCCAGCTCGCGCGCCAGCCCGTCGATGCTCAGCGACCCGCCGGGGGCGAGCCGCTGCTCCAGCAGCATGTCGAGGAGGGCGTCGTAGACCTCGTCGCGCAGCAGCTGGCGACGCAGCGCCCCGGAGGTGCGAGGGGCGTTCACGTGGGTCACGGGACGGAGGGTAACGACGCCGTCGGCCACCCGACATCCTCTAGGATCCACGCGGGTCCGCAGCGGCGAGGACGGGAGCACGAGTGCAGGGCGTCGTCGACGGCTTCGCCACCATCCTCCTCGTCATCGCCGTCGGTGCGCTCGTGGCGCACCTGCGCGTGGTCGACGAGGGCGGGCAGCGCGTCCTGTCCCGCGTCGCCTTCACGGTCGCGAACCCCGCGCTCATGGTCGTCGTCCTCGCCGAGGCCGACATCTCGCGCCTGTTCACCGGCTACGTCGCCGCGATCGCCGCGGGGGTGCTCGTCACGGCGACCACGTACGCCTGCCTCGCCCGCTGGGTCCTCCGTCGGGACCTCACCGGTGGGGTCGTCGGCGTGCTCTGCACGGGGTACGTCAACGCGGGGAACCTCGGGCTCCCGGTGGCCGCGTACGTGCTCGGCGACGCCGCGCTCATGGCGCCCGTGCTGCTGCTGCAGATGCTCGTCCTGCAGCCCCTGGCGCTCGCCCTGCTCGACCGCGCCTCCGCCGACCGGCGCCCCTCGGTGCTCCGCCTCCTCACGACGCCGCTGCGCAACCCCATCACCGTCGGGGCGCTCGTCGGCCTCGCGCTCAACCTCACGGGGCTCCGTCTGCCCGTGGCGCTGGACGCGCCCCTGGGGCTCGTGGCCGACATGGCCGTCCCGACGATGCTCCTGGCCTTCGGGGTGTCGCTGCGCCTCGGCCCGCTGCCCGGGCGCGGGACGTCCGCGCCCGAGCTCGCGGTCGTCACGGCGCTGAAGACGCTCGTGCAGCCCGGCGTCGCCCTGCTCGTCGCCGGGCCCGTGCTGGGGCTGCCCCCGGGCGACGTCCTCGCCGCGGCCGTCATCTCGGCCCTGCCGACGGCCCAGAACGTCTTCGTCGTCGCCGCCCGCTACGACACCGGCCGGGCCCTGCTGACGGCCCGCGACGCCATCTCGACGACGACGCTGGTCTCCGTCCCCGTCATGGTCGGCCTGTCCGCCCTGCTCGGCTGACGCCTGCTCGGGTGACGCCTCAGCGGCCGGCGCCCGTGACGACGTCGACGAGGCGCAGGAAGCCCTCGACGTCCCACGCCGCGCGGCCGACGAAGAGGCCGTCGACCCCCGGGACGGCCAGCAGGTCCGGTGCGCCGGCCACGTCGACCGAGCCGCCGAAGAGCACGCCGGCCACGCGGTCCCCGAGGTCCGCGACGAGCGGCTCGACGACCTCCGCGACCTCCTCGGCCCGCGCCCGGCGGCCTCCGGCGCCGATGGCCCACACCGGCTCGTAGGCGACGACGACGCGCACCGCGTCCGCGGGGTCGAGCCCGTCCACGGCGCTGCGCACCTGGTCGGCGACGTGCGCGGCGTGCCGCCCGGAGGAGCGCACCGCGGTGGTCTCCCCGACGCACAGCAGCGGCACGAGACCGTGCCGCAGGGCGGCCCGGACCTTGAGGGCGACGCGCTCGTCGGTGTCGCCGAAGTGCTCGCGCCGCTCCGAGTGGCCGATCTCGACGAGGCGGGCGCCCGCGTCCGCCACCTGCGGCACGGACAGCTCGCCCGTCCAGGCGCCGGCGTCCTCCCAGTGGGCGTCCTGGGCCCCGACGAGCACGTGCGGCGCCTCGCCCGCGAGCAGGGCGGACACCTCGGCCAGGGCCGTGGCGGGCGGGACGACGAAGACCTGCGGCGCGTCCGGCCCGGCCGCGGCCCCGGGGGCGCGCCCGCGCGCGGCGAGGCCGTCGACGAGGCCGCGCGCCCACGCCAGGCCCTCGGCCCGGGTCTTGGTCATCTTCCAGCTCGTGCCGATCCAGCGGGTCCCGCGCTCCGGCAGCGCGACGGCCGGCGCGTCGCCGCCGGCCGGGCCGGCGCCCTGGCCCGGGTCGGGGCTCACGGCCGGGCCCCCGCGGCCGCGGCGGCGTCGGCGG
>NZ_JABEMA010000559.1 GCF_013004605.1 Pseudokineococcus marinus | reverse complement strand
CCGTGAGCGCGCCCGCCGTCGACCTCGCGGTGGACCTGGCGGGGGCGCGCCTGCGCTCGCCCGTCATGACGGCGTCCGGCTGCGCCGCCGCCGGCCGCGAGCTCGACGCCTTCACCGACGTCGCCGCCCTCGGCGCCGTCGTCACGAAGTCGGTCATGCGGAGCCCCCGCTCGGGGCGGCCGACGCCGCGCATGGCCGAGACGCCGGCGGGGATGCTCAACTCGATCGGCCTCCAGGGCGGGGGCGTCGACGCGCTCGTCGAGCACGACCTGCCGTGGCTCGCCGAGCGCGGCGCCACCGCCGTCGTGTCCGTGGCGGGCGGGGACCCGGAGGAGTTCGCCGAGGTGGCCCGCCGCGTCGTCGGCGCGCCGGGGGTCGCCGCGCTCGAGGTCAACATCTCCTGCCCCAACGTCGCGAACCGCGGGCTCGTCTTCGCCTGCGACCCCGGCAGCAGCGCCGCGGTGCTGGGGGCCGTGCGCGCCGCGGTCGGCGACGACGTCGTGCTGCTCGCCAAGCTCTCGCCCGACGTCACCGACCTCGTGGCGATCGCCCGCGCCTGCCTCGAGGCCGGGGCGAGCGGCCTCACGGCGATCAACACGCTCCTCGGCGTGGACGTCGACGTGCGCACCATGCGCCCGCGGCTCGCCGTCACCACGGGCGGGCTGTCGGGGCCGGCGATCCGGCCGGTCGCCGTCCGCTGCGTCTGGCAGCTGCGCGCGGCGATGCTCGCCGGTCTCCTCCCGGAGGCTCCCGTCGTCGGGACCGGCGGCGTCGCGAGCGGGGTCGACGCGCTGCAGATGGTGCTGGCGGGGGCCTCCGCCGTGCAGGTGGGCACCGCCGTCTTCGCCGACCCGACGACGCCGGGCCGGGTCGCCGACGAGCTCGGCGCCCTGCTCGCCGAGCGGGGCTTCGCCTCCGTCGCCGACGCCGTGGGCTTCGCGCACCGCGCCTGAGCCGGTCACCGACCGCGGGGGCGGGAGCGGGGTGCGGGTGCGGTGGCGCGCACAGCGACCTGCGCACCGTACGCCGCCCGCCCGTCCGACGAGCCCCGCGAGCGG
>NZ_JABEMA010000558.1 GCF_013004605.1 Pseudokineococcus marinus | reverse complement strand
CTTGCGGGCCGGGGCCGCGGGCGCCGCGGGCTCTGCGTCCGCCTCGGGCGCCTCGGCCGGCTGCGCCGCCACGGTCGTCGCCGCCCGGGTCTTCGTCGCCGCGGCGGTGCGCTTGGCGCGCTTCGCGACGGGCTGGGGGTCGTCCACGACGACGGACACGGACGCCTCGTCCAGGGCGCGCAGCACCGACTTCATGCGGGACATGGGCACCTCGGCGCTCTCGCAGGCGGTGCGGAGGCTGCTGGCCGTCACGCTGCCGGAGGCGCGCCCGGAGCTGAGGAGCTCCTGGAGCTGCGGGTGGGAGAACTCGGCGGGGAGCTGCTGGGCGGTGCTGGGGCTGGGGACCGACGACACGGACTGCCTTTCGTCGAGGTGGACGAGCGGGGCGGCGGGACCGCCGGCGGGTGGGACGGCGGCGACGCCCGGGAGAAGGCGGGGACGGGATGACGAGGTGGTCAACGAGCACCCGCCCCGATCCATGCCCCGGTGGGCGCGTCGTTTTCGGGCATGGCGAGACAGGTCGTTCGCAAGTCCCCATCGTCGCACAGCGCGCGCGGTGCTCGGGGCCGGCCGGGGGCACCGGGGCCCGCGGTCACGGGACGTCGCCCCGGAGCGCGTCCGGGGCCGGAGGCCGTGCCCGTCGGGGCCCGCGCGTCGCGGAGGGTGGTCGCCGCCCGTCCGGGCGGAGGACCCCTCAGGAGGGCTTGACCGCCAGGACGGGGCAGGGGGCGTCGAAGAGGATGCGCTGGGCGCCCGAGCCGAGGATGAGCTTGCCCACCGGGGTCCGCCGGCGCAGGCCGATGACGACGACGTCGGCGCCGGCGTCGGTCGCGACGGCCAGCAGGTCGGCGGAGGGCTCGGCGCCGGGCGTCAGCGGGCGCAGCTCGTACGCGGGCGCGCCGGCGTCCGCGCCGAGCACCTCCTCCACCTCGGGGCGCAGGGCCTCGAGGGCCGCCGTGCTCGTCGCGCGCGGGTCCGGGTCGTCGGGGTCGGCGCGCCGGTTGTCGACGACGACGACGCGCGACCCGCGGCGGACCGCCTCGGCCAGGCCCGCGGCGAGGGCGGCGCGGCC
>NZ_JABEMA010000557.1 GCF_013004605.1 Pseudokineococcus marinus | reverse complement strand
AGCGGCGGCGGGTCGCCCGGGGCGGCGCCGTCCGCTCCGCCCTAGGCTCTGCCGCGTGAGCAGCAGCGAGATCCACCAGTCGACGGCGACCCTCCTCGTGCGGCGCCTCGTCGCCCTCCTCGGCGTGCTGGCCTTCCTCGCCGGCGTCGTCCTCGTCGTCACCGACCCGGTCAACTACATCGGCTGGGTCTGGGGCGTCGTGGGGATCGTCGTGGGCGTCCTGGCGGCCCGGCGCAAGCAGCAGACGGACGACGGCCAGCTCCTGCGGCGCACGAGCCTGCGCAGCCGCGGCTGAACCGCCCCCGGGGAGGCGCCGTCTCGCGCCTCGCCGTGCGGTCCGGGTGGTGCGCGTCCAGGGTGGGGGAGCACCGCACACCGGACTTACCCCACCGGAGGTACCCCGTGTCCTCGCAGAACAGCACGCCCTCGCGCGTCATGCACGACGTCGGCCTCGCCGCCTGGTTCGGCGGCACGCTGGCGAACGCCGTGGCGCTCAACCGCGCCGCAGCGGAGCCCGGCGACCCCAAGGAAGCCGGTCGCGTCGCCAACGCCGGCTGGGACCGCTGGACCCCCGTGAACGCGGCCGCCATCGGCCTGCACCTCGTCGGCTCGGTCGGCCAGCTCCTCGGCAACCGGGACCGCCTCGACAGCCAGCCGGGCGTGCGCTCGATGAGCGTCGCCAAGACGCTCGTCACGGCGGCGGCCCTCGGCGTCACCGCCTACAGCCGGGTGCTCGGCAAGAAGGTGTCCGAGCACCAGGACGTCCCGGTGCGCGGAGGCACGACGCCGTCGTCGCAGACGCCGCCCGACGTCGCCGACGCGCAGCGCCAGCTGCACGCGCTGCAGTGGGTCATCCCGTCGCTGACGGGCACGCTCATCGGCATCAGCTCCTACGCCGGCGAGCAGCAGCGCCCGCCGAACCGCGCCACGCAGCTGGTGGACCGCACCTTCCGCCGCTGAGGCGCTGCAGCGCCAGGACGACGCCGCCGCTCCCTCCGGGGATCGGCGGCGTCGTCGCGTCCGGGCCGGCCCGGTGCGCGTCGTAGGTCACGCGCCGCGGCGCCGGCCCGGACG
>NZ_JABEMA010000556.1 GCF_013004605.1 Pseudokineococcus marinus | reverse complement strand
GAGCACCTCGCCCCGTACGCGAGCGCCGCCGCGCGCCGGGGCCTGCGCTCGGTCGTAGCCCTGCCCCTGCCGGGGGCCGGCGGGCCGGTCGGCGCCCTGGCCCTCTGCAGCCGCGAGACCGGGGCCCCGGACGCGACGGCCCTGGCCGTCGCCGACGAGGTCGCGCGCTGCGCCGGCCCGGTCCTCGCCAACGCGGTGGCGCTGGCGGCGGCACGGGAGCGCGCGGAGCAGCTGACGGCGGCCATGGCGTCGCGCGCCACGATCGAGCAGGCCAAGGGCGTGCTCATGGCCCGTCGCGGGTGCTCGGCCGACGAGGCCTTCGCCCTGCTGTCCTCGGCGTCCCAGGCGAGCGGCCGCAAGCTGCGCGACCTGGCGGCCGAGGTGGTGGCGGAGACCTCGGGCAGGGGGACGGGCTAGCGCCGGGGCGACGGGTCGGGAGCGGGCTCGCCCCCCGGACGACGCCGCTCGCCCGGCTCGTCGTCCTCTCGCCCGTCCTGCTGCTGGGCCAGCGCGTCGCGCACCTGCGAGGGGGTGAGCCCCGCCCGCACCGCCTCGTGGATGTACGCCAGGCGCGCCGCGGTGCCCGCCCCCGGGTCCGCGGTCGGGTCGCCCGGCCGGGCACCGACCCCCGACCGGTGGGCGCGCTTGACGTCGTACATGCGCCGGTCGGCCCGCTCCCACGCGCCGGTCAGCCCCGTGTCCGGCTCCTCGCAGGCGCCCGCCACCGACGCGGCGACGCCGGCGTCGGCCAGACCGCCGCGGATGCGCTCGCACAGCCGCTCGAGGCCCGCTGCCCCGACGTCGAGCGCCAGGACGGCGTACTCGTCGCCGCCCGAGCGGGCCACGACGTCGTGGGGACGGCAGGAGCGCAGCAGGATGCCGGCGGCCGCCACCAGCAGGGCGTCGCCCGCGGCGTGCCCCTGGCGGTCGTTCACCGCCTTGAGCCCGTCCAGGTCGACGACGACGACGCCCGTCGCGGCCCCGGTCCGTCCGCGTCGGCGTCGCTCGTCGTCGAGGGCCGCGCGCCACCCGCGGCGGTTGCGCAGCCCCGTCAGCGCGTCGACCTCGGCGAGGCGCCGGGCGACGGCCGCGG
>NZ_JABEMA010000555.1 GCF_013004605.1 Pseudokineococcus marinus | reverse complement strand
CGTGCTGGCGGCCCTCGGCGTCCCCGACGGCGCGTCGGGCCGCCACGACGGGGGCGCCGGCGCACCGGGGTCTCCCGTCGACCTGCGCAGCCCCGCCCAGGTGCGCCGGGCCCTGCACGACGTCGGTCTCGACCTGCCGGACACGCGCTCCTGGCGCCTGGAGGGGCTGGCCGCCGAGGACGGCGCCCACCCCGCCCTCGGCGCGCTCGTGGCCTGGCGGCGGGCCGAGCGCTTCGCCGTCGCCCACGGGTACCGCTGGCTCGACGAGGCGGTGAGGGACGGGCGCCTGCGCGCGGCCTGGTCGGCCAGCGACGGCGGCGCCGGGCGCATGACGGCGTCGGCGGGGCTGCACAACCTCCCGCGAGAGCTGCGCGTCGCGGTACGCGCCGAGCCGGGGCGGCTCCTCGTGCGCGCCGACCTCGGCCAGGTGGAGCCCCGCGTCCTCGCCGTCGTCTCGGGCGACCGGGCCCTCGCCCGGGCGGCCGACGCCGACGACCTCTACTCCCCGGTCGCCGCGCGCCTCGGCGTGGCGCGTGACGTCGCCAAGGTCGCGGTGCTCGCAGCCATGTACGGGCAGACGAGCGGGGCCGCCGGGGCCACGCTCGCCGCCATGGAGCGGGCCTACCCCGTGGCGACGACCTTCCTCGTCGACGCCGCGCGCCGCGGCGCCGCCGGCGAGGACGTGCGGACGGCCGGGGGGCGCCGGGTCCGCGTGCCCGCCGTCGAGGAGGTGCCCGTCGAGGCGGGGGCCGCGGCCGTGGACCGCGAGCGCGCCGCGCGGGCGGCGCGCGGCCGCTACGCCCGCAACGCCGTCGTCCAGGGCTCGGCGGCCGAGCTCTTCAAGGCGTGGGCCGCCACGGTACGGGCCCGGCTGCTCGCCTCCGGCGACGGCGAGGTCGTGCTCTGCCTGCACGACGAGCTGCTGCTGCACGTGCGCGAGGACGCGGCCCACGACGTCGCCGCCGGCCTCGCCCGGGACCTCGAGGCGGCCTCCGCGCGCTGGTGCCGTGCGGTGGCGAGGCCGCCCGTGCGCTTCACGGCGGACGTCGCCGTCGTGGAGCGGTGGTCGCAGGCCAAGGGCT
>NZ_JABEMA010000554.1 GCF_013004605.1 Pseudokineococcus marinus | reverse complement strand
GGCGGCCCACCCGCGCCGGCTGCCCGCGTAGCGCGAGCGCGGCGCCGCCGGGGCGGTCCGGTGGCGGGTGCGGCCCCCGCGCAGGCGGGCCCGCAGCGGGCTGAGGGTGTCGTTCGTGAGGCGCCCGTCCCACACGAGGTCCCAGAGCACCTCGGCGAGGTGGTCGTCGTCGACGGAGCCCACGGCGTCGGCGAGCGCCCGGAAGAAGTAGGCGCCGCCGCCGTCGAGCGCGTCGAGGACGGCGCGGTGGTCGTCGGTGAGCTCCAGCGCGTCGTCGTCCCGCCCTCCGGCGGCCGCAGCGGCGACGTCGCTCCTGGCTGCGTCGTCGGCGGCGTCCCACGCCGGACGGGGACGCAGCGTGAGGTGGGCGGAGTCGGCGAGGTGCAGCGACACCCAGCCGTCGTCGCCGGGGAGGGAGCCGTGACCGCACCAGAGGACCTCGCCGGAGGCGGTGAGCTCGTCGAGCAGCGCGGAGGTGTAGCGCTGGAGGCGGGCGGGCAGGACGAGCGACTCGAGCGCGCTCGCGGGCAGGACGGCCCCGGAGAGCTGCTCGACGACGCGGACGAGGCCCTCGGCGCCGCGCAGGCGCGCGCCGACCCCCTGCCAGCGGGGGAGGAAGGAGGCGAGGTCCTCCGGGGGCACCGGCTCGACCTCCGCGCGCAGCGCCGCCAGGGAGCGGCGCCGCAGCACGCGCAGGACCTCGGCGTCGCAGACGTGCTCCGCGTGGTCGCCCTCGCCGGCGCCGTCCTCGCCCGCGGGCCCCTCGACCAGACGACCGCGGACGCCGTCGGGCAGCAGGTCGCCGCGCACGAGGCGCCCGCGCTGCTCGAGGCGGCGCAGGGCGGCGTCGACGACGGCCGTGCCGAGACCCAGGCGCCGGGCGAGGGCGCCGGAGGTGAAGGGCACGTGCGTGCGCGCGTGGCGGGAGACGAGCTCGCCCACCGGATCGGGCACCGGGGCCGTGAAGGCCTCGGGCACGCCCACGGGCAGCGGGGTGCCGAGGGCGTCGCGCAGCCGGCCGGCGTCCTCGACGGCGGCCCACCGCTCCTCCCCGGCGACGCGGACGGCGATGACGCGCCGGCTGCGCTCGAGCTGCTGCAGCCACGCCTCGACGACGAGCTGGTAGAT
>NZ_JABEMA010000553.1 GCF_013004605.1 Pseudokineococcus marinus | reverse complement strand
CGCGACGACGAGCCCGTCCCGCGCCGCGACCCAGGCGTCCGGGTGGCGGCCGCCCGCGTCGACGAGGAGGGCCGAGCGGACGACGAGGTCGCCCACCGGCGGGCCGACGACGGAGCCCGCGGCGCTCACGCCGGCACCGGCCGGGGGCGCCCGGTGGTGCGCTGGTCGAGCAGGGACGCGGCCGCCGGGTCGAGCAGCACGAGGACGTCGTCGAAGGTGCGCAGCGCCGAGGCGGGGCAGTCGGTCGAGACCTCCCCCTCCAGGGCGGCGCGCACGGCGCCCGCCTTGGCGGCCCCCTGGGCGAGCAGGACGTGTCGCCGGGCCGTGCCGATCGTCGCGACGCCCTGCGTGAGCGCGCGGCGGGGCACGTCCTCGGGCCGGTCGAAGAAGCGGGCGTTGTCGGCGACGGTGCGGTCGGCGAGCTCGACGACCCGCGTCCGCGAGGTGAAGGACGAGCCCGGCTCGTTGAAGCCGATGTGCCCCGTGGCGCCGATGCCGAGGAGCTGGACGTCGACGCCGCCGCGCTCGGCCAGGGCCCGCTCGTAGGCGGCGCCGGCGGCGTCCAGGTCCGCCGCACCGCCGTCGGGCACGTGCACGCGGCGCGGGTCCAGCCCCAGCGGTGCGCGCACCTGCCGGTCGACCACCGCGGCGTAGGACTCCGGGTGCCCCGGCGGCAGGCCCACGTACTCGTCGAGCGCGAACACCTCGACGCCCTCCCAGCGCGCGCCGGCGGCGGCCAGCTCC
The DNA here is from genome assembly GCF_013004605.1 of Pseudokineococcus marinus. Lineage (GTDB taxonomy): Bacteria > Actinomycetota > Actinomycetes > Actinomycetales > Quadrisphaeraceae > Pseudokineococcus > Pseudokineococcus marinus. The sequence continues at coordinate 356 of NZ_JABEMA010000553.1, read as the reverse complement.
TCGTAGACCCGGGCCGGCGACGAGCCCGTGGCCACGCCCAGGGCTGCCAGCCGGCCGGCCTCCAGCTCCTCGAGCACGACGCGCGCGGCGCGGCGCCCGACCTCCTCGGCGGTGGCGAGCACCTCGACCTCGAGCACCACGGGCGCTCCTTCCGGACGGCGGGACGGGCGGACGGCGGCCCGCCGGTCGACGACCAGAGCGAGCGGTCGTGAGCGTAGCGCTCAGAACACGTCAGCGCCGGGCGCGGGTCCGCTCACGTCTCGCGCCCTCCCCCGCTGCTAGCGTCCGGACGTGCCCGAGGAACGCCCCGCGGCGCCCCTCGCCCGCCCCCGCCCGCTGCGCCCGGACGCCGCGGC
>NZ_JABEMA010000552.1 GCF_013004605.1 Pseudokineococcus marinus | reverse complement strand
GGCCGCGTCCGCGACCGGGCCGAGCAGCGCCGCCACCGCGTCGACGCGGTAGCCGGCCTCCCCGACCCGGTCGAGGTCCTCGGCGAGGGCGGCGACGTCGTCGCGCAGGCGGGCCGGGTCGGGCGGGTCGTCGCTCACGCCCGCCAGGCTAGGTGGGCGCTGCGGCGGGTCACGGGCACGGGCACGGCCACGGGCACGGGCACGGACGGCGAGTTCTCCGGCCGCCGAGCGGGCTCCCCTCAGACGGGGGTGCGGCGCAGGAGCGCGAGGGCGCTCCCGAGCAGGGCGGCCGAGCCGCCGGTGGCGACGAGGACGCCGCCGCCGTAGGCGAGGAGCTGCACCGCCCGCCCGGCGTCCTGGGCCGCCCGCCAGACGACGACCGTGCCCGCGGCGTCGAGGAGCAGCGCCGCCAGGGCCGTGGCCGCGAGCCCGAGCAGGACGACGAGGGCCCCAGCGGCCAGGAGCGACCGCCCCGACCGCCCTCCGCCGACCGTCGGCCCGCGCCCCGGGCGACGCTCGCGCAGGCGCAGCCCGGCGACGACGACGCCGGTCCAGGCGGCGACGACGAGGAGGGCGGCCGCGACGTCGCTGGGCCGGTGCCAGCCCGCGACGAGGGTGGACACCCCCGTGGCGGCCGTGTAGGCCGCGCCGAGGACGGCCGCCGTCGCCCGCGCCGCCGGGGGCAGGACGAGCACCAGGGCGACCGCGAGCGTCGCCGCCACCGTGGTGTGGCCGCTCGGCAGCGAGTTGACGTCGCCCAGCCCGAGGGCGGGGCGGTCGAGCACGACCTTCTTGAGCAGCTGGGTCGTGACGTTGGCGCCGGCGACGAGGACGACGGCGGCCACGGCCAGGGCCAGGCGGCGGCGGACCGCGGCGAGGACGACGAGCAGGACCAGGCCCAGCGCGAGCGTCCCCTCCGAGACGACGGACAGGACGGTGGTCGCCTGCGCGTCGAGGAGGTCGCGCCCGCGCGCCGACCCGGCGAAGGCGATCTCGTCGACGACCTGGCCGGGGCCGGTCGTGACGAGGGCGCGCCACACCCCATGCGGGCGCTCGTCGTCGTGGACATCGCGCCGGTGGAGTACCCGCTCGCGGGCGGGCGCACCGACGACCCCGAGGAGGAGGCCTCCCCCTACGCCGACTACAT
>NZ_JABEMA010000551.1 GCF_013004605.1 Pseudokineococcus marinus | reverse complement strand
GGGCGCCCCGCGTCGGGGCCGGACGCGCGCCAGGCCCCCCGGGAGCGCTCCGCGCTCAGGACCGGTCGGTCCGCACCAGGGCGTGCAGCACGACGTCGCGGTGGGCCCCGCGCCGCCAGCGGGCCCCTCGGGCGACGCCCTCGCGGACCAGACCTGCGGCCTCGAGCGCGCGCTGCCCGGCGGCGTCGTCGGCGTCGGCGTGGCCCTCGACGCGGTGCGCCGTCGTGTGCAGGAGCAGCAGCTCGACGAGCGACTCCACGGCGGCCCCGCCCGTCCCGCGCCCCCGGGCGTCCGGGCGGAGCCAGACCGCGACGACGGGGCACCCCGAGCCGCCGGTGGCGCCCCACCGGTGCTCGTGCCAGCGCCAGGACACCTCGCCCGCCACGGCGCCGGCGTCGTCGAGGACGGTGAGGACGCCCGCCGCCTCGAGGTCGCACGGGCCGGGCGCGGTGCGGGGCGCGGAGGGGCCGACGTCGAAGGGGCGGTCGGCGCCCAGGAGCAGCGGCAGGTCGTCGGGGCGCTGGGGACGCAGCTGGACCATGGCGCGAGTGTGGCGGAGCCGGGCCGCCGGACGGGTGCGGCGGACCTCGCCGCGCCGACCCGTCACCCGTCGACCACCCCGGCCGCGCGCCCCTTGTCGCCGCCGGGGCGGCTGCGCACACTGGTGGGACGCCCGTCGTCGGCCCAGCCCGAGCCGGACGCCGCGCAGCCCCCGGAGGCCACCGTGCTCGACGACGCCCGCACCGCCGCCCCGACCTCGATGCCCGTCCTCTCGCGCGGGCGGCACCGGACGCCCCGCACGGGCGCCTGCTTCATGGAGATGGCCTCCTACCTCGCCGGCGAGCGCTGGAGCGACCACCCCGCCTGCACCCACCCCCTGCTCGCCCGGCTGGCCCGCGACGTCAACGACCGCACGAGCGACACCGGCCGCGCGCGCCTGGGCCGGCTCGTGCCGTCGGTCGTGGGCCTGCACGACGACGACCCGGCCACGGACGTGCGCCTGGCCCTGCTGTGCACCGCGGCGGCGCTGCCCGTGTCCTCGATGGAGCGCCAGCACGCCCTGGCGGTGGCGCTGCTGGCCGGCGAGGACGTCCTCGCGCACCTCGAGGGGCGGTCCGACGGCGAGCCCTCCGAGGCGGCGCGCGCGGCGCTCGCCCG
>NZ_JABEMA010000550.1 GCF_013004605.1 Pseudokineococcus marinus | reverse complement strand
GCCGGTCGCCCTCGGCCCGCTGCGGACGGCGACGGCCGGCGAGCTGGACCTCGCGTCCGCGCCCGTCGTGCCGCTGCTCACCGACGGCACCGCCCGGGCGTGGGCCTCGCTCGTCGCCACGGGCGAGCAGCTCCCGGCCGTCACGCCGGGCGCCCCGGTCGGCGCGAGCGCCGGCCTGCACCTGCTCCGCGACGTCGAGATGGTGCTGTCGGTCGAGATCGGTCGGGCCCGCATGACGGTGGCCGAGCTGCTGACCCTCGCCCCCGGCCGGGTCGTCGAGCTCGACCGGGCCGCCGGCGCGCCGGCCGACCTGCTCGTCAACGGCCGGGTCGTCGCCCGGGGCGAGGTCGTCGTCGTCGACGAGGACTTCGGCCTCCGCGTCACCGAGATCCTCGGGAGCGAGCAGAGCTGATCGACCGTCCCAGGGGCCCCGCCGCGCGACGTCGCGGCGGGGCCTCGTCGCGTCCGGGGACCCCCGGGCGGTGCGGAGGTGACGCCCCCGGGGACGCTCCCTGACGGTGAAGGTGACGCCTCCTCTACCCGAGGGGCCCGCGACGGCGAAGGTGACGCCTCCTTCACCCCAAGGACCCTCCTGGACGTGACGGTGACGCCTCCTTCACCCCCGGGGGCCTCGCGACGGCGAAGGTGACGCCTCCTCCAGCCCTGGAGGTCCTCTGACGGCGGAGGTGGCGCCTCCTCCAGCCGGAGGACCTCACGACGACGCGCGCGTGAGGCGCGCCGGTGGGGTGGGCGACGACCTTCGGCGTCCGCGCGCGGACCACCCGACCGGCTCAACCCGCAGCCCGGACGTGCCGAGGAACCAGGCATGGACTCGCTCGGTCTCCTGCTGAGAGTGGTCGCCTCGCTGGCGGCCGTGCTCGGCCTCGTCTGGATGGTGCGCCGCGGGATGCTGCGCGGCCAGGGCGGTCGCGCCCGCGCCGCCGTCGGCAGCATCTCCGTGCTGGCGCGCCAGCAGCTCACCAACCGCGCCAGCGTCGCGCTGGTGCAGGTCGGAGGGACGGGCCTCGTGCTCGGCGTCACGGACTCCTCGGTGCAGGTGCTGGCCAGCCGCCCGGTCGACGAGCTGCTCGCGCAGCCCGTCGAGGCGGCTCCGCAGCCCGCGCCGCGCGGGCCCCGGGCCGTGGCGAGCCGCCCGGCC
>NZ_JABEMA010000055.1 GCF_013004605.1 Pseudokineococcus marinus | reverse complement strand
CGGGGGCGCCGGGCGTCGAGGCGGTGACGGTGAAGCCGGGCGGGGCGCTGCGGACGGCGTCCCCGTGGCTCATCCACACGCTCTGCGTGGCCGGCTGGCCGTCGAGCAGGACGCTGCGGCGGGCGTGGGCCACGGCCCTCGAGGCGGCCCGACCCGGGGCTCACGCGGCCGTCGTTGACACGACCGTGGCGCGCGGGGCGCTGCCGCTGCGCGTGGCGTCGCGGGCCGCGTGCGCGCTCGGAGGCGTGGACGTCGCCGCGCACCCCTGGCGCGCCGTCGAGGAGGAGCTCGACGACGTCCGCTCGGTCACCCTCGCCCGCGGGCACGTGGAGGTCCGGGCCGGCGTCCTGCCGCGGCGGACCTAGCGCGGCGGCTCCCCCAGCGCCCGCGGTCGGGCAGGATGGCGGGCGGCCGACGAGCGAGGAGGGCCGATGACGACGCCGACGTCGCCCCCGGGCTCCCCGGCCTCGGAGGGCCCCAGCCCGCGCGAGCGGCTCGCCGGCCTCGCCCGCCGCGTGCTCGCGGCCGACGGCGTGCGGCTGCACGGCGACCTCGCGGCCCTGCGCGCCGACGCGCTGATCGCGCCCGCCGTCGGCGGACCCCTCGTCGTCACCGACGCCGTCCTCGACGCGCGGACCGCCGCGGCGCCCGAGGTCCTCGCGGGTGACGTCGGCGCGCTGCTCGCCGTCCCGCTCCTGGCCGGCGGTCGGCCGGTCGGTGCGCTCGCCGTCCACAGCACGTCGTCGCGCCCCTGGACCGAGGACGAGGTCGCGGTGCTCGTCGAGCTGGCGGCCGCCGTCGTCACCGAGGGCGAGCGCGGTGACCTCGCCGACGAGCTCGAGAGCAGCCGGTTGCGCTGGGGCCTCGCCATCGAGGCCGCCGGCGTCGGCGGCTTCGACCTCGACGTGGCCACGTCGCACCTCGAGTGGGACGACCGCCTCATCGCCATCTTCGGCTACGACCCGGCGACCTTCGGCCGCTCCCTCGCCGACTTCGAGGCGCGCCTGCACCCGGAGGACCGGGAGCGCGTCATGGCGGACGTCACCGCCGCCGTCGAGGCGGTCGGCGACTTCGCCTCCGAGTACCGCATCGTGCTCCCCGGCGGGGTGGTGCGGTGGATCTCCGCCCGCGGTCGGGCCCTGCACGGCGGCGACGGGCGCCTGCGCCTCCTCGGCGCCGCCTACGACGTCACCGACGTCCAGTCGGCCGAGGCGGGCGTGCGGCGCGTCCTCGAGTCGATGTCGGCCGCCTTCTTCTCCCTCGACCGCGAGTGGCGGTTCACCTACGTCAACGCCGAGGCCGAGCGGCTGCTGGGCCTCCGGCGCGACGAGCTCCTCGGCGGTGTCGTGTGGGAGCTCTTCCCGGCCGCGCCGGGCAGTCCCTTCGACGTCGAGTACCGCGCCGCCGTCGCCGAGGGGCGCCCGCGGGTCTTCGAGGCGCACTACCCCGCGCCGCTCGACCGCTGGTACGAGGTGCGCGCCTTCCCCGTCGACGACGGGCTCTCGGTCTACTTCACGGACGTCACCGAGCGCCGGGCCCTGCAGGAGCGGGAGGTCCAGGAGGCGGCGCGGCGCGAGGTGCTCTCCCGTGTCAGCGCCGAGCTCGCCGCGACGCTGGACCCCGAGGCGGCGGTGGCGCGCCTCGCCCGGCTCGTCGTGCCGCTCCTCGCCGACTGGTCCGTGGTCACCCTCGTGCGCGACGACGGCCGCCTGCAGGACGTCGGGTGGTGGCACGCCGAGGAGGAGCTCCGCCCGCTCGTCGAGGTCTACGCCCAGCACCGGCTCGAGGCGCTCGAGGACGCGAGCTACCTCGACCGCGCGCTCACGGAGGGCCGGCTGGTGGAGGTGCCCGAGCCCGCCCACGAGTCCATCGCGCGGGTCCTGCGCCCGGGCCCCGCGGCCGAGGTCCTCGCGACCCTCGCGCCGCGCTGGGCGGCGATCGTGCCGCTCGTGGCGCGGGGGCGGACGCTCGGCGTCCTCACGGTCCTCCGCAGCGCGGGGCGCGAAGGCCCGGGCGAGGAGGACATGGCGGTGGCCCGGCAGCTCGCGGAGCGCGCCGGCGTCGGCCTCGACAACGCGCGCCTGTACCGGGCCCAGCTGTCGCTGGCGGAGGAGCTGCAGCGCAGCCTCCTGACGGCGCCGCCGGCGCCCGACCACACCGAGATCGCCGTGCGCTACGTGCCGGCGGCGGAGGCCGCGCGCGTGGGCGGCGACTGGTACGACGCCTTCCTCCAGCGCGACGGCGACACGGTCGTCGTCATCGGCGACGTCGTCGGCCACGACACGGCCGCGGCCGCGGCGATGGGCCAGCTCCGCGGGCTGCTGCGCGGCATCGCCTTCCACCACGGCGCCGGCCCGGCGGAGACCCTGGCCGGCCTCGACGCGGCGATGGAGGGGCTCCTGCTGGAGACGACGGCGACCGCCGTCGTCGTGCGCGTCGAGCAGACGCCGGACATGCGCGCCGAGGGCCTGACCCGCCTGCGGTGGTCCAACGCGGGACACCCGCCGCCCATGCTCGCGACGCCCGACGGCGAGGTGCACCAGCTGCTGGCGGCCCGCACCGACCTGCTGCTGGGGATCCTCCCCGACGTCCGGCGCCACGAGGGCACGGCGGTGGTCGACCGCGGCAGCACCCTGCTGCTCTACACCGACGGCCTCGTCGAGCGTCGCGACCAGGGCCTGCAGGAGGGCCTGGCGCGCCTGCGGCGCGAGCTGTCCGACGTCGCGCACCTGCCGCTCGAGGAGGTGCTCGACGAGCTGCTCGACCGGCTGCGCCCGGAGGCGAGCCACGACGACGTCGCGCTCCTCGCCGTGAGGCTGCACCCGCAGGACGGCCCGCGCCCTCCGGAGGCGGGACCGGAGGTCGTCCCGCCCGAGGTGCCCCCGGACCCGGCGGCCTGACCGCAGCCTGCGACGTCGCAGCGCCGCACCGCGTCCGGCGTGCCTAGCCTGGCCCGCGGCCCGGCGCGCACGCGCCGGCCGGGAGGAGAGCGGACCATGTGCGGCATCACCGGCTGGGTGTCCTTCGAGCGGGACCTGACGGAGCCGGGGCACCGCGCCGACGCGGAGGCCATGACGGCGACCATGGCGTGCCGGGGACCGGACGCCGAGGGGCTGCACGTCGAGCGCCACGCGGCCCTCGGGCACCGCCGGCTGGCCGTCATCGACGTCGAGGGCGGCGCGCAGCCCATGTCGGTGCGCACCGACGACGGCGAGGTCGTCCTCCTGCACAGCGGGGAGGTCTACGGCTTCGAGGACCTGCGGGCCGAGCTCGTCCGCCGCGGCCACCGCTTCCGCACGCGCAGCGACACCGAGGTCGTCCTCCACGGGTACCTGGAGTGGGGCGAGGCCGTCGCGGAGCACCTCGACGGCATGTTCGCCTCGGCGATCTGGGACGGCCGGGTCGAGCGGCTCGTCCTCGTCCGCGACCGGCTCGGCATCAAGCCCCTCTACTACGCCGAGACGCCGGACGGCGTCCTCTTCGGCTCGGAGTCCAAGGCGCTGCTGGCCAACCCCCTGGGGGACCGCACGGTCGACCTGGACGGGATGCGGGCGATGCTCAGCCTCGCCGTGCCGCCGGGCGCGTCGCTGTGGCGGGGCATGCGCGAGGTGCTCCCCGGGGGCCTCCTCGTCGTCGACCGCGACGGCCTGCGCGAGCACCGCTACTGGACGCTCGAGACCCGGCCCCACACCGACGACCTGCCGACCACGCTCGAGACCGTCCGCGGGCTGCTCGAGGACGTCGTCGCGCACCAGACCGTCTCCGACGTCCCCCGCTGCACCCTGCTGTCGGGCGGGCTCGACTCGAGCGTGCTGACGGCGCTGGCCGCGAAGGCGCTCGCCGCGCGCGGCGAGCAGGTGCGCAGCTTCGCCGTCGACTTCGTCGGGGAGGGGGACGGGCTGGGCGCCACGCCGGACAGCCCCTTCGCCACGGAGGTGGCCGACCACGTCGGCACGCGCCACGAGCGCATCGTCCTCGACCACCTGGCCATGGCCGACCCGTCGGTCCGTCGCGCGGTCATCGCGTCCCGCGACAGCCCCGTCACGTGGGGCGACATCGACTCCTCGATGTACCTGCTCTTCAAGGCCATCGGCGAGCACTCGACGGTCGCGCTGTCCGGGGAGGGCGCCGACGAGCTCTTCGGCGGGTACGAGTGGTTCACCCACCCCGAGCGGCGGGCGCACGACAGCTTCCCGTGGATGGAGGTGCTCGTCCGGCGGTCCCAGGCCCAGCTGTCCTCGCGGCTCAGCGGCGAGCTGCGGGCGGCGCTGGACCTGCCCGCCTTCGTCGACGCGCAGTACGCCTCAGCCGTCGCGGAGGTGGGGCACCTCGACGGGGAGAGCGAGGAGGAGCGGCGCTACCGGGTCATGTCCTACCTCGCGGTCACCCGCATCGAGCGCTCGCTGCTGGAGCGCAAGGACCGTCTGAGCATGGCGGTGGGCCTGGAGGTGCGCGTCCCCTTCTGCGACCACCGGCTCGTCGAGTACGTCTACAACGTCCCGTGGGCGCTGAAGAGCTACGACGGCCACGAGAAGAGCCTGCTGCGCGGCGCGGCGGGCGACCTGCTGCCCGCCTCGGTGCGCGAGCGGCGCAAGCTGCCCTACCCGGCCAACCCCGACCACGACTACACCCGGGCGCTGCTGCAGCAGGGCGCCGACCTGCTCGCCGAGGGCCACCCCGTCCTCGAGCTCGTCGACGACGGGTGGCTGCGCGACGTCGTGCGCCGGGAACCGGCCGAGACCCCCCTCGGCGTGCGCGCCGGCGTCGAGCGGGTCCTGGGTCTCGGCGTCTGGCTGGACCTGTACCAGCCGCGGCTCGTCCTCGACTGAGGTCGGCGCGCCGGCCGCCGCGCGGGGGACGCCCGCGCGGCGGCGGACGGCTCGTCGGGGAGGCCGCCGCGCGTCGCGGGCTGCCCCGGCCCGACCCCGGTGCCAGGGTGGCGGGCGTGAGCGACACGAGCACCGCACCGCCCCTCGACCTCGACGGCCTGCGCGCGCAGGTGCCCGCCCTGGGCGAGGGCATCGCCTTCTTCGACGGCCCGGGCGGCACGCAGGTGCCGGCGCCGGTGGCGGACGCCGTCGGCGCGATGCTCGGCTCCGCCGTCTCCAACCGGCACGGGCCGCACCACGCCAGCCGCCGGGCCGAGGAGGCCGTGGCGGCGGCCCGGCACGCGGTGGCCGACCTCGTCGGCGGCGTCCCCGAGGGCGTCGTCCTCGGCCCGTCGATGACGCACCTCACGTACGTCATGGCGGGCGCGCTCGCCAAGGGCTGGGGCGAGGGCGACGAGGTCGTCCTCACGCGGCTCGACCACGACGCTAACGTGCGCCCCTGGGTCCAGGCGGCGGCGCGGGCCGGCGCGTCGGTGCGGTGGGTGGACGTCGACCCCGCGACGGGCGAGCTGGTCGAGCCGCTCGCGGCGGTCACCGACCGCACCCGGCTCGTCGCCGTCACCGGCGCGAGCAACGCCCTCGGCACCCGCCCGGACGTCGCCGCGATCACCGCCGCGGGGGACGCCGTGGGCGCCACCTCCTACGTCGACGGCGTGCACCTCACGCCCCACGCGCCCGTCGACGTCGCCGAGCTGGGGGCCGACCTCTACGCGCTGTCGATGTACAAGCTCATGGGACCGCACATGGCGGCCGTCGTCGCGGACCCCGTCCTCCTCGAGGGCCTGCAGCCGGACAAGCTCGTGCCCGCCTCGGACGAGGTGCCGCTGCGCTTCGAGCACGGCACCCCGCCGTTCGAGCTCATGCCGGGCGCCACCGCGGCGGTCGACCTGCTCGCCGGCCTGGTGCCCGGCGCCCCCGACGACGACCGCCGCACCCGGGTGGTCCGCTCCGCGGCCGCCCTCGAGGCGAGCGAGGAGCGGGTCTTCGCCCGCCTGCTCGACGGCCTGACGGGCACGGACGCCGTGACGGTCGTCGGTGCGCCGGCCCGCCGCACGCCCACGGTCTCCTTCCGCGTCGCCGGCGCGAGCCCCCGGGAGACCTCGCGCTGGCTGGGCTCGCGCGGCGTGGCTGTGAGCGACGGCGACTACTACGCGCGCGAGCTCGTCGAGGTGCTCGGGCTCCGCGCGTCCGGCGGGATGGTGCGCGCCGGCGTCGCGCCGTACACGAGCGACGACGACGTCGACCGCCTGCTGGCCGCCGTCGCCGAGGTCGCCGACGGCGCCCGGGCCTGAGGGGCGGCGGCGTGGCGGACGGGACGGGGCGGCTGCGGACGGCCGACCTCGACGACGTGCCCGCGGTCGTGGCGCTCGTCGAGCGCGCCTACCGCGGCGAGGCCAGCCGGGGCGGGTGGACGACGGAGGCGGACCTCCTCGAGGGCCAGCGGACCGACGCTGCGTCGGTGGCCGAGCTCGTGGGCGCGCCGGGCTCGGCGGTGCTGCTCCTCGAGGAGGACGGCGCCCTCCTGGCCTGCTGCCACGTGCGCGTCCTGCCGGCCGCGGGCGGGCCCCGGCGGGCCTACGTGGGCATGGTGGCCGTGGACCCCGCCCGCCAGGGCGGTGGGACGGGCCGCGCGGTCCTCGACGCGGCCGTCGAGCGCGCCCGCGGGCTCGGCGCGCGGGTGCTCGAGATGACCGTCATCACCCAGCGCACCGAGCTCGTGGCCTGGTACGAGCGGCGGGGGTGGCGGCGAACGGGCGAGCAGCGGCCCTTCCCCTACGGCGACGAGCGCTTCGGGCGGCCCCGGCGCGACGACCTCGCCTTCGACGTCCTCGAGCGCTCCCTCGCCGGGCCGTCCGCGGGCCCCTGAGGGCCCGCGGCACCCCCGCTCCCCGCCGCGGGCGCAGCGGCCCCGCTCACGCGTCGACGACGTCCTCCTGGCTGCGGAAGCAGCGCTCGAGGACGGCGGTGAGCGCCTGCGAGCGCGCCGTCGAGGAGAGCGAGCCGGCGCGGCGGGAGCCGCTGAGGTGCACCGCGCTCAGCAGGCCGGTGATGCTCGCCACGGCGATGACCCCCTCCGGCGGCACGGACTCGTCCACGACCCCCTCCGCGGGCGCACCGGCGGACGGCGGCACCGGACCGCGCCCGCCACGGCTGCGGGCCCCGAGGACGGCGCCGTCGCCGCGCCCGCGGGTCGTGGCCATCTCGCGGGCCACGCCCAGCGCCACGAACTCCGACCAGGTGTCCTCGACCCGCTGGGCGACGCCGTCGTCCGTCGCCGCCGTCCTCAGCAGGGAGCGCCAGTAGTCGCGGGTGTCCGGGTCGTCCCAGCAGTGCTCGACGAGCCCGGCCAGGTAGGCGGCGCGCTCGGCGCGCGGCAGGGCCGCCATCGCCTCGAGCTGGTCGTCGAGGGCGCTCGGCCGCCGCACGACCTGCTCGAAGAGGTCCTGCTTCGTCGAGAAGTAGTAGCGGACGAGCGCCGGGTCGCAGTCGGCGTCGCGGGCGATGGCGCGCGTCGAGGCGCCGTCGTACCCGTGGTCGGCGAAGGACCGCACGGCCGCCTCGGTGATGCGGCGCCTGATCTCCCCGCGCGCGCCGCGGGGGCCGCGGGTCGCGGCGCTCGCGGTGGGTGTGCCGGAGGAGGCGCCGTCCTCGGTCGGGTCTTCCACCGTGCTCGTCCTCCACTACGTCGTGCACCAGCCCCTGCGGGGTGCATCATCACCCGAGGTCGCGCCCGGCGCCCGGCGCCGTGCCGGTGGGCGCCCCCTCCCCGCAGCGCGCGGGTGCTCCTACGCTGGGGAAGTCGCGGTCCAGCTGACGGGCGGCGACCGAGGGCGCCGCACGGTCGGCGCGGAGGGGGACCGTCGTGGACGCAGAAGTGCGAGAGCGCTCCCACCCCCCGTCCGGAGGTCCGGCGCCGCACGTCGCCGAGGTGGCGGTCGCCCGGCGCGTGGCCGAGGAGGTCGCGGCCGACCGGGTCGCCCTCGTGCTCATCACGGGCGACGAGCACTACCCGGTGCGCGGCTCGGACGCCGTGCTCGTCCGGCTCGCCGAGCAGGAGCGGCTGGCCGGCGAGGGCCCGGGCACCGACGTCGCCCGGACGGCCCGCGCGACCTGCGTGGGCGACATGCACGAGGCCGTCGGGCGGTGGCCGGCGCTCGCCGTCTGCGGTCCGCCGACGCAGGTGCGGACGCTGCAGCTGCACCCCCTCCTCGGCCGCGGCGACGACGACCGCCCGCAGGTGCTGGGGATGCTCGCCCTCAGCCGCTCGCAGGTGCGTCCCTTCTCCCCCGCCGAGACGGCGGTGGTGGGCCGCCTGGCGGACCTGCTCTCCCTCATGCTGCAGGCGCGGGCCCTCGACGACCTGGCCGCCGACGAGGCCGGCCGCCCCGGGGGGCGGCTCGACGAGGTGCTGGACCCCTCGGCCCACGTGCTGCCGCTGGCGGTGGGCCACCTCATGGTGCGCGAGGGGCTCAGCGAGGACGAGGCGCTCCGGTTCCTCGAGCGCCGTGCGTCCGAGGACGGCCGGTCGGTCGACGACCTGGCGCGCGAGGTCGTCCGCAGCCGGGCGGACGCGGCGGAGCCCTGAGACGGAGCCCCTCGCGGGGGGCGGACGGTCGTCCGCCGAGGGCGCCCGACGGGCAGGGTCGGCGCAGGAGGGGCAGGCTCGCGGCGGGAGCTGGAGCAGCGCGGCTCCCTGGCACCTCGCGCACCGCAGGAGGCTCGATGTTCCGCCACGTCAAGGAGCTGCAGTTCGAGGCGAAGCCGGAGAAGCCGGACGCCCTCTACGCCATGAAGTTCCAGGAGATCCTGGGCGGCCAGTACGGCGAGATGACCGTGATGATGCAGTACCTGTGGCAGGGCTGGAGCTGCCGCGTCCCGGGCAAGTACAAGGACATGATCATGGACATCGGGACGGAGGAGATCGCGCACGTCGAGATGCTCACGACGATGCTCGCGCGGCTCCTCGAGGGCGCCCCGGCCGAGACGACGGCGGCCGCCGCCGCCGCGAACCCCGTCCTCGCCGCCACGCTGGGCGGCCAGAACCCGCAGCACGCCATCGTCGCGGGCGGCGGTGCGATGCCGACGAACAGCATGGGCGTGCCGTGGAACGCGGGCTACATCGTCGCGAGCGGCAACCTCCTCGCCGACTTCCGCGCCAACGCCGCGGCCGAGGCCCAGGGTCGGCTCCAGACGTCGCGCCTGTACGGCATGACGGACGACCCGGGCGTCAAGGCGATGCTGAAGTTCAACCTCGCGCGTGACACGTGGCACCAGCAGCAGTGGCTCCTCGGCATCGAGCAGCTCATCGAGGAGGGGTACTCCGAGGTGGTCGAGCACTCGAACGCCGAGGAGGAGGACCAGCGCTGGAACAAGGCCTTCTACTCGCCCAACCCCGGCAGCGCGGCGGGCGAGGGCCGGTGGGCGCAGGGGCCGACCCTGCTCGGGGACGGCGAGATCGAGTACGTCGCCGACGCGCCGCCGCTCACCGACGACGACGGCACGCTCCCGGCGCCGGACCCGAACCTCTTCGCGACGTACGACGGCTCCCAGGGCCCCGGGACGCCGGGCACTCCCGGCGGGCGCGCCAAGGGCGCCGCCGAGGGCGTCGTGGGCAAGATCAAGGACGCGCTCGACTGACGTCCGCCGGGCCACGCCCGGGCGCCGACCGCGCCCGGGCGGGTCCCGCCGCCGAGCACGACCCCACCGCCCAGCACGACCGCACCGACCTCCACCCCAGCACCGCACCGCGCAGCACGCGCCACCAGCCAGGGGGGCGCCCCGCACCGTCCCCCCGGGGGTCCCCGTGCGCAGACCGTCCCGCCCTCCCCGCGTCCGGCGGCCCCGGCCCGAGGACCGGTCCGCCCCGGGCCGCGAGCCCCGCCGGCCGCCCCGGGCCGCGAGCCCCGCCGGCCGCCCCGCCCCGAGCGCCACGGGGCCGGGACGCGCAGCGCCGAGGAGGTGCTCCGCGAGCTCGACGCCATGGCCGAGCAGGTGCGCCGAGCCGGGGGTCCCGACGACGACGGCTCGGGTGGCGCGCCGGGGCCGCGCTCAGGGCAGCGGTGAGCCGTCCTCGGCCCTCACGCGGCACCCCAGGTCGCGCAACCGCTCCACCCCGGCCGCGCCGCTCCCCGCCCCGCCGACCAGGGGCGCGGGCACGAGGAGCTCGAGCCGGTCCGGGCTGAGCCCCTGCTCGACGAGGGCCACGCGGACCCGACCCGGGGTCCCCGGGTGCGCCACGTCGGCGGCCGACAGGCGCACGACCGCCCGGCGTGGCGCCCGGTCGCCCAGCTCCTCGTCGTCCGCGGCGAGGCGCGCGCAGACCGCCCTCACGGCGCGCAGCCCCGGTCCTCGGCCCGGCCCTCCGTCGCGCTCGCCCTCCACCTCCGGGGCGCACGTCGCGTCGGCGAGGGAGAGGACCCGGGTGAGCGCTGCGGAGGGCTCGCGGAGGACCACGCGCCGGGGCGCCCGGGACGCGACGTCCTCGAGCAGCCGCACGCCCGCGCAGTCGGCGAAGGGGACGTCCCGGGCGTCGACGACCAGGTCCTCGTCGTCCTCGAGCCGGGCCACGGCGTCGCGGAGGACGGCGGTCCACCGCTCGCACCCGCCGAGGTCGAGGTCGCCGTGGAGGACGACGTGGGCGTCGCCCGTCCGGCGCTGTCCGTGTCCGCGCATGCGGCCCCCAGCGCCCCGACGAGTGACCGCCGTCAGGCTCCAGCGGGGGGCGAGGGGGGCGCTGGAACGACTCTAGACCAGGCGTGTCCTCACGGGGGGAGGGCGGACCGTGGGCCCGACAGGTGGTGCGTGCCCGGTACGGGTACCTTTCGACCGCCCGCGAGGGCGGGGCGCTCGCCGCCCCGCCGAGTTGAGACGCCAGCTCGCGCGAGGACGCCGTCGGGTCTGGCCGGGCACCGGCGAGCGACGTCAGGCGCCGATCGCGCACGAGGCCGCAGGAACCACCGACATGTCGTCGCACGACTCGAGCGGGCGCCCCGAGCCCAGCGCCCCCCCGCACCCCACCGCGTCCCCGGGCCCGACCGCGGCCCCGGACCCCACCGCCCTGGGCGACCCCTTGCCGCCGCCGCACCCCGCCCTCGCCGCGCTGGGGCAGATCCGCCTCGACCAGCCGCTGGGGCACGTGCTCCAGGAGGTCTGCGACCTGGCGGCCCAGGTCCTCGTCGACGTCGACGCCCTGTCGGTGACGCTCGTCGACGAGGCGGGCAGCGCGCGCAGCGCCGCCTTCGCCGGTGGGCTGGCGGCGCTGCTGGACGAGCGCCAGTACGAGGACGGCTTCGGGCCGTGCATGGACGCCGCGCGCTCCGGCGGCGTCGTGCGCATCCGCGACACGAGCACGGACCCCACCTACCCGGGCTTCAGCGCGCTCGCGCAGCGGCACGGGGTGACGTCGGTCGTCTCGGTGGGGGTGCCGTGGGCGGACCGGGTCGTCGGCGCCCTCAACCTCTTCAGCTGCGGCGGCGTCGCCCTCGACGACGAGTCCGTCGAGGTGGCGGGCGTCTTCGCCGGGTACGCGGGGGCCGCGCTGGCCCACGCCGCGCTGCTCACGTCGACGGCCGAGCGCGCGGGGCAGATGCAGGAGGCCATGCGCTCGCGCGCCGTCATCGAGCAGGCGAAGGGGGTCCTCGCGGCGGCCCTGGGGCTCGAGCCCGAGGAGGCCTTCGCCGAGCTCTCCCGGCGCAGCCAGCGGTCCAACACCAAGCTGCGCGACGTCGCGGCGCAGGTGGTCGCCCAGGCCCTCGGGGCGCACGCCGACGCGGACGGCGGCGACCGCGCCTGAGGCCCGCCGAGCGGTCCCGCGGCGCGGGCGGCAGGCTCGGCCCATGAGAGCAGCGCAGGTGCGGCGCACGGGCGGGCCCGAGGTCGTGGAGGTCGTCGACGTCGAGGAGCCGCGGCCCGGGCCGGGCCAGGTGCTCGTCGAGGTGGACGCCGCGGGCGTCAACTTCATCGACACCTACCACCGCAGCGGCACCTACCCCGTGGCGACGCCGTTCGGCCTCGGCCTCGAGGGCGCCGGACGGGTCGTCGCGGCGGGGGAGGGCGCGGACCTCCCCGAGGGCGGGCTCGTGGCGTGGAAGCAGGCGCCGGGCAGCTGCGCGGAGCGCGTCGTCGTCGACGCCGCGGAGGCCGTGCCGGTGCCCGACGGCGTCGACGCCGAGACGGCGGCGGCGCTCATGCTCCAGGGCCTGACGGCGCAGTACCTCTGCGCCTCGACGTACCCGGTGGCGCCGGGCGACGTCGTCGTCGTCCACGCCGCCGCGGGGGGCGTCGGCCTGCTCCTCACCCAGATGGTCGTGCTGCGCGGCGGGCGCGTCCTCGCGACGACGTCGACGCCGGAGAAGGCCGAGCTCGCCCGCGGCGCCGGCGCCGAGGAGGTGCTCGGGTACGAGGACTTCGCCGCGCGCGCCCGGGAGCTCACCGACGGGGAGGGCGTCGCGGCCGTCTACGACGGCGTGGGCCGGGCCACCTTCGCGCAGGGCCTCGACGCGCTGCGCCCCCGCGGCACCATGGTGCTCTTCGGCGGCGCGAGCGGGCAGGTCGAGCCGCTGGACCTGCAGCAGCTCAACGCGAAGGGCTCGCTCTACGTGACCCGGCCCTCGCTCGCGGCCTACACGCGCACCCGCGAGGAGCTGCTCGAGCGGGCCGGCGCCGTGCTCGGGTGGGCGGCGCAGGGGCGGCTGTCGGTGCGGGTGGGCGGGCGCTACGCCCTCGAGGACGTCGCCCGGGCCCACGAGGACCTCGAGGGCCGCCGGACCACGGGCAAGCTCCTCGTCCTGCCCGAGGGCGCGGCCGAGGCGGAGCTCGGGCGCAGCTGAGCGGTCCCGCCCGCCTGCGAGGGCGGCACGGTCGGGCGGGGGCGCGGTCAGGCGGCGCCGGGGCCCGCGGCGGCCCGCAGGAGCGGGCTCGCGGGACCGGCGACCAGGCGCGCCAGGTCGTCGACGGCGTCACCGGTGCGCGACAGGCGCACCCGGTCACCGCCGAGCACGAGGCAGCGCTCGAGCGCGGAGAGCCCGCAGCAGTCGACGAACGCCACGGCGGAGACGTCGAGGACGACGTCGGCGCCGCCGTCGACGAGGGCCATGACGTGGTCGGCGACGCCCGGGGCGGCCGACAGGTCGAGGTCCCCCGAGAGCCGCACCTCCACGGACGGACGCCGGGGGCGCCGTGCCCGGTCGGTGGTCGGCCGGTCGGTGGTCGGTCGGGCGGTGGTCGATCGGGTGCGCGGGGCTGCGGTGGCGGTGGTCACGCCGTCTCCCGGGGCCGGGGTCGTCGTCCGCGGGCGACCTGGTGCCCCCAGGGCACACCCACGGGCCGTGAGGGACGTGGGTGGCGGCTGGTGGTCTCCTGGACGACCGGGACGCACCCGCCGGGAACCGCGTCGGGACGGCGGTGCGTCCCACCGCCATGAGGACCGGGAGCGGGACGGCGACGGCGCCGAGGGGGCCGGCAGGTGGGGGCTCGGCACGACGGGCCGTGCTCGTCCTCGCCGTCGCGGCCGCGTGCGGGGCCTGCGGGGACGGGGGAGCACCCGCGGCCGGCCGGCCGGCGTCCTCGCCCGCCCCGACGACGACGTCGGCAGCGCCGCCGCCGACGGGCACCGGCGCGCCGCCGTCCGCCCCCGACGCCGGGCCCGCGGCGGGCTCGTGCCTGGCGGCGGTCGAGGTGGCGGGGAGGACGTACGTCTGGTGGGAGCCCCCGTCGGGCGTCGCGCCGCCGCCGCCGACGGGGCCGGAGCTCGCGGCCGTCGTCCCGCCCTGCGGGGACGCCGACCTCTACGAGGGCGTGCCGACCACGCCCTCGTCGGTGCGCGTCCGCGCGCTCGAGGGCGTCCCGGTGGAGGAGGCCGTCACGCTCGACGGACGCGTCCACCTGGTCGACCCGTCGGCCCCGCCGGCGGGGCTCACCGGGCCCTGACGGCCCACCGGGCCCGGGCGGCGCCTCAGGCGACGCGCTCGGCGCCTCCCGCGGCGACGACGGCGACGAGCTGAGGC
>NZ_JABEMA010000549.1 GCF_013004605.1 Pseudokineococcus marinus | reverse complement strand
CCCCGCTCGAGGGGCCGGCCGTCGTGGGACCAGCCGTCGCAGGGGCGGCGGTCGGGGTGGTCGCGGGCGTCGGGGTCTCCGTCGTCTGCGTCATGGCGAGCCTCCTCGCGGCACCGGGCGGGCCGGTAAGTTACCGGCCGGTAACCACTGTACGCCGAGGACGCCGCTCAGCCCAGGGCGGGCCTCAGGTCGGCCGGCGAGAGCACCCGTCCGCGCCGCGCGGCGAGCGCCGACGCGGCCAGGGCGAGGACGAGGTAGCCGCCGAGGACCGCCACGGCGGTGAGCACCGGGCGCGCCGAGCCCCCCGCCGTCAGCGACCGGAAGGCCTCGACGGCGTAGCTCATGGGCAGCACCTGGTGCACCGCCGCGAGCGGCGCGGGCAGCGTCTGCCACGGGAAGGTGCCGCCGGAGCTGACGAGCTGCAGGACGAGCAGGACCAGGCCCGCGAACTGGCCGGTGAGGCCGAACCAGGCCACGAGGGCGTGGACCACGGCCACGAACGTCGCCGAGGTCAGCAGCAGGAGGGCCAGCAGGCCGAGCGGCGCGGCGGGCTCCAGGCGCAGGACGGCGACGACGACCGTCCACAGCAGCACGGACTGCACGACGCCGACGGCGGCCGCGGGCCCGTACCCGCCGAGCGCCGTCCCGAGCGCCGACCGCCCCGCGGCCGCCGCACGCCGCGAGAGGGGGCGGACGACGAGGAAGAGCACGTAGCCGCCGATCCACAGGGACAGCGCCAGGAGGTACGGCGCGAGGCCCGCGCCGTAGGTGCTCACCTGGGCGGTGCTGGCGCTGGCGGTGGCGACCGGGTCGTTGATGGCGCCGACCGCCCGCTCCCGCTGGTCCGCCGACAGGTCCGGCACGCCGGAGGCGCCCTGGACGAGCCCGTCGCGCAGGGACGCCGCCCCGTCGCGGGCCTGGCCGACGCCCGTCGCGAGAGCCCGGGCTCCCCCGGCCAGCTGCTCGGTGCCGGTGACGGCCTGGTCCTCGCCCGCGGCGAGCTGGCCGGCGCCGTCCGCGAGCGCGGAGGCGCCCTCGTCCAGCGCACGGGCGCTGGCGGCCAGCGGCCGGACGCCCTCGAGGAGCTGCCCGGTGCCGGTGGCGAGCGCGTCCG
>NZ_JABEMA010000548.1 GCF_013004605.1 Pseudokineococcus marinus | reverse complement strand
GACGAGCGGCGCCCCGGCCGAGGCGGCGGTCGCGGCGGGCAGGCCCGCGAGCACGGCGCGGCGGCGGCGCTCGGAGAAGCTCGCCACGACGACGCGGCGCCACGCGCCGGTCCGGCGGAGCAGCTCCACGAGGGGCTCCACGGCGCCCGGGGCCTTGACGTCGATGTTGAGCCGCGCCCCGGGGAGGGCCTCGAGGACGTCCGCGAGGCGCGGCACCGCCTCCCGGCCGCCGATGCGGGCGCGCGAGACCACCGACCAGGGGGTCCGCGCCAGCTCGCCCTCGGCGTCGGTCACCCGGTCGAGGCGGTCGTCGTGGAAGGCGACGAGCACCCCGTCGGCGGTGGTGTGGACGTCGGTCTCGACGAGGTCGGCGCCCAGCTCCAGGGCCGCCGCGAAGGCCGGGAGGGTGTTCTCCAGGCCGTCCCGCGAGAAGCCCCGGTGGGCGAGCAGGAGCGGTCCGTCGCCCGCGAGGACGCCGGGACGGGGGCGGCCCGGACCGGTCGTCACCGGGCTGTCCCGGGTGGCGCGCCGGGCGTCACGGGACCGCCGGAGCAGCGCCCGCGCCGGTCGCGGTCTCGGCGAACTCGAAGTGCCACGGCTCCGGCTTGCTGCCGCCGCGCCCGGCCCACGAGGGGTGGAACCAGCCGAAGAGGGGGGCCCGCTGGACGACCCACTCGTGCTGCGGCGTCCCGAAGTCCTCCACGCCGCCGCACAGGTCCACAGCGCGGCCGAGGCCGTGGCGGCTCGTGCCGGGGACGGCGGCCAGGCCCGGCTTCGTGGCCCGCAGGCGGATCTGGTCGGCGAGGGGCCGGTAGGAGTCGGTGACGCACAGCGGCGTCCCGAAGACCTGCTCGTACGCCCGGCTCATGGCGTCGAAGGCCGCCGCTGCGTCCCCGCGCAGGCGGTGGCCCGGCGCCGTCCGGAGCGCGCAGAGCGCCTCCTCGGGGATCTGCCCGTTGGCGTGGGCGCTGAGGTCGCTGGAGGCGCAGCCGCCCCCGCGGGCCGCGCCGGCGGCCTGCACGCCAGCGAGGCCCCCGACGGCGAGCGAGGGCGCCGTGACGCCCTCGGGCAGGCCGAGCTCCTCGCGGGCCGCGGCCAGGCG
>NZ_JABEMA010000547.1 GCF_013004605.1 Pseudokineococcus marinus | reverse complement strand
GCCGGACGGCGGCGGACAGCGCCGTCCGCGGCGCGACGGCGGGCGGAAGCGCAGCACCGGCCAGCCCCGCGCGCGGGCCACGCGGCGCAGCGCCCGGTCGGGGTTGACGGCGTGCGGCAGGCCGACCAGCTCGAGCAGGGGCAGGTCGGTGACCGAGTCCGTGTAGGCCGCGCTCGCGGCGAGGTCGTAGCCGTGCTCGGCCGCGAGGGCGCGCGCGAGGACCGCCTTCTGCTCGCCGTAGGCGTGCACGTCGAGCACCCCCGTCCACCGGCCTCCTTCGACGGCGAGCCGCGAGGCGAGCACGTGGTCGGCCCCGAGGAGGCGCCCCAGCGGCTCGGCGACCTCGTGCGCCGCCGTCGTCACGAGCGCGACGGCGTCCCCCCGCTCCTGGTGGCGGCGGACGAGGGCCCGAGCCTCGGCGAAGAGCAGCGGCGCCAGGTGCGTGTGGAGGGCCTGCTCCACGACGGCGCGGACGGCGCTGACCTCCCAGCCCGTGACCTGCGCCACGAGCAGCGCACGCCCCCGCTCCATGCGGCGGTGGTCGGCGCCCGCGAGCGTGAAGGCCGCCTGCTCCCGCAGCGCGCGGGCGACCGCGCGCAGGGGCAGCAGCCCCGCTGCGTGCATCGGCCGGGCCAGCGCCAGCACGGTGGAGCGCGCGACGAGCGTGCGGTCGACGTCGAAGAGCGCCACCCGGCGGGGGCCCGGCGCCGTCGCGTCCACGCCCGCCAGCCTAGGCGCCGCCTCCCCCCGGCCCACCTGGGCGGCGGCGGGTGACCGCGCCCGGCCCGAGCGGCGAGCCGCGGTCCGTCGTCCCGGTCGCGGGTGAGGGTCCCCCCGACGAGCTCGTCTGTCCGGGCTCGCCTGTCCGGGCTCGCCTGTCCGGGCGCCGCGCACAGGCGCGTCGGACGTCTCCGTCGTCCCCAGCCGCCGGGCGCGGCCTCCCGGACCGGCGGCGGCTCCGCTTGCCTGCGGCGCAGGGGACGCACGGCGCGCCCCCCGGAGGAGGCGTCGTGGGCAGCAGCGGCCGTGCGGACAGCCCCGGGGGCGGGTGGGACGTCGAGACCGGGGCCGGGACGGGCCCTCGGGCCTGCGCCCGGGCCGCGGCGGGGGAGGAGCCGCCGGGTGCGGGCGACCGCGGGGAGGGGGCGCCGCCGGCGGTCGTC
>NZ_JABEMA010000546.1 GCF_013004605.1 Pseudokineococcus marinus | reverse complement strand
CGCTCGACGTCCTCGCGCGGCGACCACCGCCTCCGGCCGCACCCCCGCGGCCCCCGCCGGCGCCACCGCCACGACCGCCGGCGCCGGCGGCTTCTCCGACCTCCTCGCCGGGCTCGTCGAGGGGGGTCCCGCCGCCCGGGCGGCCGGGGCGTCGCCCTCCGCCCGCGGCGGCGCGAGCGGGGACGACGTCGTCGCCGCCGCCCGCACGTACCTCGGCGTGCCCTACCGCTGGGGCGGCACCGACCCGGCGACCGGTCTCGACTGCTCGGGCCTCGTGCAGCGGGTCTACCAGGACCTCGGTGTGCAGCTGCCCCGCGTGGCCAAGGACCAGGGGACCGTGGGCGCCCCCGTGCCCGACCTCGCGTCCGCGCGCCCCGGGGACCTCGTCGTCCTCGACGGCGGCGGCCACATCGGCATCTACGTCGGCGACGGGAAGATGCTCCACGCCCCGCACAAGGGCGACGTCGTCAAGATCTCGACGGTCTGGGAGACCCCCACGGCGATCCGCCGCGTGCTGGGGGAGGGCGGCTCGACGGCCGGCACGACCGGCGCGGCCCACGCGGCGGGTGCCGGGGGGACGACGGCGCTCGACGCCGGGGCCGCGCGCCCCAGCGCGATCCGCAGCGCCGTCTCGGCCGACGTGCGCCGCTACGAGCCGCTGTTCGCCGCCGCCACCGAGCGCTACGGCCTGCCCGCCGGCCTGCTCGCCGCTGTGGCGCAGCAGGAGTCGGGTGGCAACGCCTCGGCCGTCTCGCCCGCCGGTGCCCGCGGACTCATGCAGTTCATGCCCGCCACGGCCCGCGGCCTCGGGGTCGACCCGATGGACCCGGCGTCCGCCGTGGACGGCGCCGGTCGTCTCCTCCGCCAGCACCTCGACCGCTACGACGGGTCCGTCCCGCTCGCCCTCGCCGCCTACAACGCCGGGCCCGGCGCCGTCGCCCGCTACGACGGCGTGCCGCCCTACCGGGAGACGCAGCAGTACGTGAAGAAGATCACCGCAGCCCTGGGCCTCGCCGCGTGAGCGCCGCACCCGTGACGGGCCGCGGCCCGTCCTGCACGCTCCCCGGCCCCTCGGGCGAGGTCCCGCGCCGCGGCGGCGGGGACGGCGGCTTCGCCGAGCTCCTCGCCGGCCAGGCGCGCGCCGGGGCCGCCCCGGACGACCGCC
>NZ_JABEMA010000545.1 GCF_013004605.1 Pseudokineococcus marinus | reverse complement strand
CCAGGGCCGCCGGCGCGGCCGGGCCGGGGTCGGCGCAGGAGGCCGAGGGCGACGGGGGCGGGGAGCCCGATCTCCGGCTCGTCCTCTTCGACCTGCTCCACCGCGACGGCGAGGACCTCCTCGACGAGCCGCTGCGCCGACGGCGCGCCGAGCTCCTGCGGCTGGCGCCCTCACTCGCCGTCCCCGGCGTCGAGGCCTCCCCCGAGGAGCCGGGCGCGGCCGAGGAGGCGTCGCGCGACGCGCTCGCCCGCGGCCACGAGGGCGTCGTCGTCAAGGCGGCGGACGCGCCCTACGCCGCCGGCCGCCGCGGGGCCGCCTGGGTCAAGGTCAAGCCGCGCCTGACCCTCGACCTCGTCGTGCTGGCCGCCGAGCACGGCTCCGGGCGCCGCCGGGGCACCCTGTCCAACCTCTGGCTCGGCGCCCGGGACCCGCACGGACGCTTCGGGCCGCCGGGCGGCTTCGTCATGCTCGGCAAGACTTTCAAGGGGCTCACCGACGCCATGCTCGCGTGGCAGACGGAGCAGCTGCGCTCCCTCGCGGTCGAGGGGGACGGCTGGGTCGTGCGCGTGCGCCCCGAGCTCGTCGTCGAGATCGCCCTGGACGGCGTCCAGCGCTCCCCCCGCTACCCCGCCGGCCTCGCCCTGCGCTTCGCCCGGGTCCTCGCCCACCGGCCCGACAAGCCCGCGGCGGAGGCGGACGTCGTCGAGGCGGTCGAGCGGCTGCACGTCGCCGCGGGGGGTGCGGCCGGGGTCACGACGGAGGACGTCGAGGACGAGCCCGAGGACGACCGGGGCGGGCGTGACGCGGGCCGCGAGGGCTCCGGGGACGGGTCCGCGCCGTGACCCCGGGGGCGCTGCTGGCCGTCGTCCGGGCGCCGGGCGGGCTGGGCCTGGCGGACGGGGAGCGGTCGTGGGCCGTGGCGGCGTCCGGCGTCGACGCCGCGGCCGCCGCCCTCGACCGGCTGGAGCACGAGCGGTCGCCGCGGTGGGTGTGGTGGTCGGCCGCGGAGGTCCTCGGGGCGCTCCAGGCGGCGGCGAGCCCGCCCCGCCCGGCCCGCGCCTGGGACCTGGCGGCGGTCCACCGCCTGGTCGAGGGCGGGCACGACGACGGCCCGGCGGCGGTCCG
>NZ_JABEMA010000544.1 GCF_013004605.1 Pseudokineococcus marinus | reverse complement strand
CGCGGGCGCGACCGCCTGGTCGCACCCGCGGGAGGGGCCCGCAGCCCCGGGCTCGGGGCTCAGCCCGCCAGCTGCTCGCGCGCCCGCGCGGCCCCGGCGACGAGCGAGGCCAGCCCCGCCGCGACCTCCTCGACCGACCGCGTCTTGAGCCCGCAGTCCGGGTTGGCCCACAGCCGGTCCGCGGGCAGCCGCTCCAGGGCCCGTGCCAGGTGGTCGGCCACCTCGTCGACGGAGGGCACGCGCGGGGAGTGGATGTCCCACACGCCCGGCCCGACGCCGCGGTCGTAGCCCTCCGCGGCCAGCTCGTCGAGCACCTCCAGGCGCGAGCGCGCCGCCTCGAGGCTGATGACGTCGGCGTCGAGCGCGTCGATCGCGGCCATGACGTCGCCGAACTCGGCGTAGCACATGTGCGTGTGCACCTGCGTGGACGGCGCGGCCACGGCCGTCGCCAGGCGGAACGCGTCGACGGCCCAGGCGAGGTACTCCGCGCGCCCGGCGGCGCGCAGGGGCAGCAGCTCGCGCAGGCCCGGCTCGTCGACCTGGACGACGCGCGCGCCCCCGGCCTCGAGGTCGGCCACCTCGTCCCGCAGCGCCAAGGCGAGCTGGCGCGCCGTCGTCGAGCGGGGCTCGTCGTCGCGGGGGAAGGACCAGGCGAGGACGGTCACCGGGCCGGTGAGCATCCCCTTGACCGGGGCGGCGGTGAGCGACTGCGCGTACGCCGTCCAGCGCGTCGTCATCGGCGCCGGCCGGGAGACGTCCCCCACGACGACGGGCGGACGCACGCACCGGCTGCCGTAGGACTGCACCCACCCGTGGAGCGGCGTGACGAAGCCGTCGAGGCGGGCGGCGAAGTGGCGCACCATGTCGTCGCGCTCGGGCTCGCCGTGGACGAGCACGTCGACGCCGGCGGCCTCCTGCGCCGCGACGACGGCGCGGACCTCCGCCTCCATGGCCGCCTCGTACCCGGCGTCGTCGAGCGACCCGGTGCGGTGGGCCGCCCGCGCGCGCCGGATCTCCGGCGTCTGCGGGAAGGAGCCGATGGTCGTCGTCGGCAGGAGCGGCAGGCCCAGCGCCGCGGCCTGGAGCGCCCGCCGCTCGGCCGCGGGCGTCCCGCGCTCGAGGTCGGCCGGGACGACGCCCGCGAC
>NZ_JABEMA010000543.1 GCF_013004605.1 Pseudokineococcus marinus | reverse complement strand
GCCCGAGCTCCTGGCCGTCAGGTGGGTGCCCGCCCGCGCGGCGGCGGCCGTGACGAGCGCCCGCGCGGCGTCGGCCGCCTCCCGCGCGACCTCGGGGCCGCACGGGCACAGCAGGGCGATCTCGTCCCCCCCGGTCCGGAAGGTGCGGTCCTCGCCGGTGCGGGCCGCCAGGGCGGACGCGACGTCCACGAGGAGGGCGTCCGCGGCGGCGCGTCCGAGCCGCTCGTCCACGTCCCCGAAGCCGTCGAGGTCCACGACCACGAGCGACACGGCGGCGCCGTCCTCGAGCAGCGGGGTGAGGCGGGCCGAGAGGGCCCGCGCGTTGCCCAGCCCCGTCAGGGCGTCGTGCCGCGACTCCTGCGACAGCCGGCGCAGGACCCCGAGGCGGGCGCGCAGCCGGAGGACCTCGCGCAGCCCCGCGCTCGTCACCGCGAGCAGCCCGAGCGCCCCGGTGGCCGCGCCCGCGGCTCCCGTCGTCAGCAGGGCGACCAGCCCGAGCACCCAGGTGACGTAGACGGTCGCCGTCGTGACGACCGTCGCGTAGGTCTCGCCCTCCTCCGTCGCGCTCCCCCGGCGCCCCAGGGGCCGCCCCCGCCCGATGGCGTCGACGCCGCCGAGCACGACGGGCCAGGCGAGGCACTGGAGGGCGGCGAGGCGCCAGTCCCACACGGCCGCGCCGGCGACGAGCTCGCGCGTGACGGCGAGGTCGCCCACGGCGAGCACCGCCAGCCCGGCGAGGACGGCCACGACGCCGCGGTCCCGCCCGACCATGGCGACCTGCGCGAGCAGGCTGCACAGCAGCAGGTACAGGAGCACCACGCTGACGCAGAAGAGGACGAGCAGCGGGGGCCCGCCGGGCGGGAAGACCGCCGTCCACACCGCGACGGCCAGCCCGAGCGCCAGCACCACCGCGTCCACGAGCAGGGTCCGCAGGGCGCCGCTGCGCCCGGGCGGCCGCGGGAGGCGCAGGACGCCGACGAGCGCGAGCGGGCCGGCGCAGATGCTGACCGCGTCACCGAGGTTGGGGCGCGGAGGCGGGCCCGGCAGCGCGAGGTCGACGAGCGCGCTCACGAGCTCGCCCCCGCACCACGCGAGCGCCGAGAGGGCGAACCACCGCCGCGAGGGCCCCGCCGGCCGCGGCCCGCGCCGGGCGAGGACGAGCACGCCGCCGACGAGGCCGGTGACCGCGACG
>NZ_JABEMA010000542.1 GCF_013004605.1 Pseudokineococcus marinus | reverse complement strand
CGTCGCGCCCCGCGCCCGCCCCGGGCACCGACCGGGCGCGCGGCAGCGCCGAGCTCGCCGTCCCCGGCCTCCTCCTCGGCTGGACGTGGCTCGGCTCCACGGTCGACGCCCTCGTCTTCTCCGGGCGCCCGTGGGTGGCGCTGTGGGGCTTCGTCGTGATGGGCGCCGTCGTCGCGCCGACCCTGGCGCACTGGCTGTGGGCCGCCGCGTCCATGCGTCGCCGGTGAGGGCCGGCGCCGACTCCTCCTGCCGCGCGGCGACGGCGGCCGCCGGCGCGGCCCGGGCGCTCGTGCGCGCGACGTCGGCGCTGTCGGTCGGGCTGCTGGTCCACACCTGCGCCAACGCCCTGCTGCTCCGCCGGCCCGACCTCGACCCCCCGGCGGTGGCCGGGCGCGTGAGCGTGCTGCTGCCCGTGCGCGACGAGGCGCACCAGGTCGCCGACTGCCTCACGGCCGTCCTCGCCCAGGAGCGCGTGGACCTCGAGGTGCTCGTCCTCGACGACGCCAGCTCCGACGGCACGGCGGAGGCCGCCCGGGCGCGCGCGGGCGACGACCCGCGCGTGCGGGTCCTCACCGGGTCGCCGACGCCGCCGGGGTGGTTGGGCAAGCCGTGGGCGTGCGCGCAGCTCGCCGGGCGGGCCGCCGGGGACGTCCTCGTCTTCGTCGACGCCGACGTCCGCCTGGCCCCGCGCGCCGTCGCGGCGTCGGTCCACCAGCTGCGCCGCACCGGGCTCGACCTCGTCTCCCCCTACCCCCGGCAGCGCGCGGTCACCCCGGGCGAGCGGCTCGTGCAGCCGCTGCTCCAGTGGTCCTGGCTCGCGACGCTCCCGCTGCGGCTCGCCGAGCGCTCGCCGCGCCCCTCGCTCTCGGCCGCGAACGGCCAGCTCCTCGTCGTCGACGCCGCCCGGTACCGGGCGGTCGGCGGCCACCGGGCCGTCCGCGGCGCGGTGCTCGACGACGTCGCCCTCGTCCGCGCCGTCAAGGCCGCCGGCGGGCGCGGCGGCGTCACGGACGGGACGGCGCTCGCGACGTGCCGCATGTACGACGGCTGGGAGGGCGTCCGCGACGGGTACGCCAAGTCGCTGTGGAGCGCGGCGGGCTCCCCGGGCCGCTCGCTGGCGCTGGCCGGCGGGCTCGCGGCCCTCGGGCTCGGACCGCTCGTCGGCGCCCTCGCCGGCTCCCGCGCCGGGGCGCTGGG
>NZ_JABEMA010000541.1 GCF_013004605.1 Pseudokineococcus marinus | reverse complement strand
CACCCCCCGCCGCCGCTCCGGTCGCCGCGTCGCCCGGCGCCGCCGGCACGGAGGGCGCGCCCGACGTCACCTGGAGGCCGACCGCGCCGCCCCGCCCGGTCGCCCCGCACGGCGAGGCGTCCGTCGGCCTCCTCGTGCCGTCGCCGCGGGAGGCCGCCACCGCGGACGAGACGGGCGCCGTCGTCGTCGTGCGCGGGGACACGTTGTGGGACATCGCCCGTCGGCACCTGCCCCCCGGAGCCGACGACGCCGAGGTGGCGGCCGCGTGGCCCGCCTGGTACGAGACGAACCGCGCCGTCGTGGGCGACGACCCCGACGACGCCCGCGACGTCATCCTCGAGGTCAAGGCGGGGGAGGGCGGCGAGGAGTCCGCGCTCTTCGCCGGCGACCTCGTGCGGATGTACCTGCGCCTCGCCGAGCGCCGCGGGTGGAGGGCCGAGCTGCTGGACGCCGCGCCGTCCGACCTCGGCGGCTACAAGGAGGCGTCCCTGGCCGTCCGCGGCCGCGGCGGGGACCCGGCGACCGGCGTCTACGCCGCGCTGAAGTTCGAGGGCGGCGTCCACCGCGTGCAGCGGGTGCCGGTGACGGAGTCGGCGGGCCGCATCCACACCTCCGCCGCCGGGGTGCTCGTGCTCCCCGAGGTCGAGGACGTCGACGAGGTCGAGGTGTCCCCCTCGGACCTGCGCGTGGACGTCTTCCGCTCCTCGGGGCCGGGCGGGCAGAGCGTCAACACCACCGACTCCGCCGTGCGCATCACGCACCTGCCGAGCGGCCTCGTCGTCTCCTGCCAGAACGAGAAGAGCCAGCTGCAGAACCGCGAGCAGGCGCTGCGCATCCTGCGCGCCCGGCTGCGGGCGCTGGCGGCCGAGGAGGCCGCCGAGGCGGCGTCGGGGCTGCGGCGCGCGCAGGTGCGGACGGTGGACCGCTCCGAGCGGATCCGGACCTACAACTTCCCCGAGAACCGCATCAGCGACCACCGCACGGGGTACAAGGCGTACAACCTCGACGCCGTGCTGGACGGCGACCTCGACGCCGTCCTCGCCTCCTGCGCGCGGGCCGACGAGGACGCCCGGCTCGCCGCCGTGGAGACGTCCTGAGCGCCTCCGGGACGGACCTGGCGACGCTCCTGCGGGCGGCCGCGGGCCGGCTCGCGGCGGCGGGCGTGCCGAGCCCCCGCGCGGACGCGGAGGAGCTCCTGGCCCACGCGCTCGGCACGACGCGGGGGGCCGTCGCGCTGGGCGCCCTGCGCGGCG
>NZ_JABEMA010000540.1 GCF_013004605.1 Pseudokineococcus marinus | reverse complement strand
CGTCCGCGGCGGGACCGGCGGAGACGCCGACGCAGCAGCCCGGTGGCACGGCGTCGCCGGCAGCCTTGCCCACCCGGCCGACGGCGTCGGCGGTCGGCCCCTCCGCGGAGCCTCCGGCGGACCCGGCGGCGGGCGCGGCCGGAGCCCCGGTGGCGGACGCGGCGACGGACGACCCCGTGGCGGCCGTGACCGCGCTCGCGGCGCTGCGTGACCGCGGCTTCGCGACGAGGGACGCCGGCCCGCTCGAACGGGCGTCGGCGGCCGGTTCCCCCGCCCTGGCGGCGGACATGGACGAGCTGGAGGCCCTGGCGCGTCGCGGCGCACGGCTCGCGGGGCTGGAGACCGTGGTGCTCCGCGCGGAGCGGGCGCCCGTGCCGGACGCGGCCGGGACGAGCACGGACGACGTCCTCGTCGACGTCGTGACGCGCAGCTCGGCGCACCGGCTCGTCGCGGACGACGGCAGCGTGCTCGCGGTGGTGGCGGAGGGGCAGGACGTCCCCGCGCGGCTCCGGCTGGTCCGGCAGGAGGACGGCTGGGCGGTGCAGGAGGTGCTGTCGCCGTCCTGAGCCTCAGGCGGACGGTCCGGCGACGACGAGCTCGGCGACGACGGTCGCGTCCGTGGTAGAGACCAGCCGGTAGGTGCCGGGCGCGTCCGGCGCCTGCAGGGTGATGAGCCGCTGGAGCGGGACGTCGACCTCGAGGGCGCCGTCGGCGGTCGTGAGGACCTGGTCCTCCTCGGTGTGGTTCACCAGCGAGTACCAGTCACCCGGCTCCACCGCGCCCTGGACGCGGGTCGTCCCTCCGGAGCCCAGCATGACGGTCACCTCGAGGTCCCCGTGGTCGTGCGGGGTGCGTCCACCGGCGGTGCCCGGGAGCAGGGCCGCCGCCCCCTCGGTGGCGGGTCCGGCGGCCAGGACCGTGCTGCCGTGGTGGCCGGCGACGACGGCCGGTGCGCCGCTCGGGCCGACGTCGTCGGGGGCGGTGGCGCCCACCACCAGCCCGACCAGGAGCGCGACGGCGGTCGAGGCCGTGCCCACCTGGACGGCGCGCTGCCACCGGCGCACCACGGTTCGTCGTGCGGGGGTCATGCCTGCCTCCGTCGGCCGGACCTGCGGGGCCCGCGCGACGTGCGCGCGGGGGGAGCGGTCGGCCCCGGCGCCGGCCGTG
>NZ_JABEMA010000054.1 GCF_013004605.1 Pseudokineococcus marinus | reverse complement strand
CAACCCCGGCCGGCGTCAGCACGGCTTGTTTGGCCCGGCACGTCCCGCGCGCCGAGGCAGTCGCGTCCGGGGACACCCGTCAAGCGGTCGGCCGGCACAGGTGGCGGGCGCAGGCCTCAAGGGCTCGTGCCCGCTGGTTGCAGGCTCGACCCGGAGTATTGGTGACACATCTCCCCCCGGGGGAACACTGGGCACAACACCGTGCCTAGAACGTGGTGACGACCCGCGGGAGACATCATGGCCCACTGTCCCGTGCACAACCCCGACGCCTACGAGCGCCTGTCGGGGCAAGGTCAACACAAGCCTTGCACCTGTAGCCAGGAGCAGCTCGACCGCTATTATGCCCCGAGCATTATCGGCCGGATCTACTTTTGGCTGATCGTCATCGTGGTCGTGACTTTCTTGTCCGGACTGCTCACCGAAGCCATCTCCACGTGACCACCATTGCAACCGGGCAATGTAGCGCTCGGTACAGCGTCGGACAAATCTTCGCATGCTGGTACCCGCACTGACGACACCCGTTCGGCAATTACCCACGAGGGCGAGGCGTTCCTGGGACGTCATCGACCGACCCATCGGGGCCGGCCTTCTCGGTCAGCGGTACTCCGCCACGGAGCTGCCTGGCTGACCGCCGAGGCTGCTGCGCCAGCAGGTGACAACTGGCCCGCGGCGCCGAGGCGCCGTCCCAGCAGCCGACCGCCTGCTGGAGCAGCCGCGTGCCCCCGACGTCGGCGCCCGCCACTCCCCCGCGGCCGTCCCGCATCGGATCGCCCACTGGCGCCCCGACCGAGGGCAGCACCTCAGTACGATCGCCACCTGATGCCTAAGCCTCCTGACATCTCTAAGTACCTTAAAGATGCCCGCTTCGACGCGTACCGCCAGCGCGTCGGCCGGCTGCTCCGCGGCGAGGCGAACGTAGGTCTTCTCCTTGTCGATGTGGCGCCCCACTACGAGCAGATCGGTGGGGCGCTGTGGTGGCGGCTGTGGAGCCCCGTCTACGAGGTCCTGTGGGAGCACGCCATCGTGGATGGCACCTTCACGGATGCATATGTTCCTGACGATGCCGCGCAAGAGGCGCTCAATGACTATGGGAGTGGGCGCTTCGACCACTACGGCGAGGTCTTACAGGTCAAGTGGACGGATCGTGATGAGTCGCAGCGATTGCGCATATCGCACTTCGGCGGGTAGCTAGCGGCCGCACGCTAGGGCAGCTTTCTCGTTCCAATAGCCGACCGCCTGCTGGGACGGCGAGGAGCTCTCGGCGGCTCGAGGGAGGGCGGTGCTGCGGCCGTCCCGCAGGGGTGTCGGGTGCGGGACGGCCGCGCGAGCTCACCTGGACGTCACTGCGCCGGTCGGGGTCGCCTTGTCCGACCGGACTGAGGCGCCGGCGCGGGCCCCGGCGCGGTGGACGGCGCGGTACACGGTGGAGCGTCCGACGCCGAAGAGCTCGGCGACCTCCAGGGTCGTGTACTCCCCCGTGCCCACCAGCACCGCCAGGTGCGCCTCCTGCTTCGCGGTGAGCTTCGGCTGTCGGCCATGGAGGCGGCCCTTTGCCTTGGCCACGCGCATGCCCTCACGGGTGCGCATCCGGATCAGGTCCGCCTCGAACTCGGCGACCATCGCCAGCACGTTGAACAGCAGCCGCCCGACCGGGTCCAGCGGGTCGTGCACCGACCCACCCAGGCTCAGGCGCACCTGCCGGGCGGTCAGCTCCTCGAGGATGCTGCGGGCGTCCGGCAACGACCGCGCGAGGCGGTCGAGCTTGGTGACCACGAGGGTGTCTCCCTCGCGGCAGGCGGCCATCGCCTCTCGCAGGCCCGGGCGGTCGCGGTTGGTGCCGGTCAGGCCGTGGTCGACGTAGACCCGTGCCTCGGGCACGCCCAGCGCCTGCAGGCCGTCGCGCTGGGCGGTGAGGTCCTGGCCGTCGGTGGACACGCGGGCATAGCCCACGAGCAGTGCGGTCATGACGGTGCTCCCGAAGGGCGGCCGGCCGGGGCGCCCTCGCACCAGGTCCGGCAGCGGCACGTCGCCGCTGATCGAGGACGGTGACGCCTGTCCGAGATCGCGTCTGCCTCGGCCCCCAGCGGTACCGTCGTCATCGTGTCAAGGCTGCAGCGGATCACCAGCGATCCCGAGGTATGCCACGGGCAACCGACCGTGCGTGGCCTGCGCTACCCCGTGCAGACGTTGCTGGAGCTGCTCGGTTCGGGAATGACCTTCGAGGAGGTCCTCGCCGACTACCCAGATCTCGAGCGGGAGGACCTGCTCGCGGTTCTCGAGTTCGCCGCGCTGACCGTCGGAGGACAGCGCGTCACCCTCGGCGCGGCGTGAGGCTGCTGCTGGACGCCCAGCTCCCCGTGCGCCTGGCGCGGTCGCTCACCAGCGCTGGGCACGACGTGGTGCACACCAGCGATCTGCCTCGCGGCAACGCCAGCACCGATCGTCAGGTCCGCGAGGCTGCCGATCAGCAGGACCGTGTCGTGGTCACCAAAGACCGCGACTTCCGCGACAGCCACCTGCTGCAAGGGACGCCGAAGCGGCTGCTGCTCGTGGTGACAGGCAACACGTCGAACGCCGCCCTCCTTGCGCTGTTCGAGACCTACGCCACTGCCGTGGAAGCAGCGTTGGAGGTGTCGGACTTCGTCGAGGTCGGTCCCGAGGCGCTGGTGCACCACCCGCGGCCCTGAGCCGGGCGCTGCCACCGCGCTCCGAACAATCTCATAGCGGTGACAACCGCGTCGGTGACGGCGCTACTCGTCCCACATCCGATCGGCTACCGGTGCACTGACGGCGGCGCCCAGGCCACCTCGACAACGGGGACGGAAGGCGGGTCGGCCCTCATGGCCAAGGGGCGATAGGACTGACCTTTTCGTCCCACATCATCGAGTTGCTGACGCGGTCGACGCTCGATGAGACCGTGCCCTGGTGCGTTCACCCGCCCAGGACCTCGAGGAGCTTCTGACCGACGTCGGTCCCCCGCTGTCACAGGTGCCGCCCGCATGGGAGCAGATCCTGTCGCCGGAGCACCGCGCCGTCCTGTCGCGGGTGAGCGGCGGGGTGGGGCCGGGGGGGGCGGTCCGGCTGCACCTGGGCGCCGCCGACACCGACCTCATGCGCAACTCAACTTGACCCTGATCTGCAGCAGGGGGGCGCCAGGAGGGGTCAGCCGGCGACCGCCGTGGCCGCCGCCGCGGCCGTGGTGATGCCCCCACCCGCGCAGACCACCGTCCACCCCAAGGCGCGCAGGTCGATGTCGCGACCCACCGCCTGCTCCTCGCCGGTCAACAGCTCCCAGCCTTCACGCGCCACAGCCCGCTTGATCGCTGATCGTCGTCGGAACTGCCACAGCCTGGTCTGGGCGACCAGCGCCCGCGTCTGCTCGTCGACGATCCCGTCCGCTGTCCTCCAGACCGAGGCGTAGAACCGGTCGAAGACACCCAGCTCCCGGTATGCCTGGATCCCGCCTCCGACCGTCCACACCGCAGACCCCACGACGGTCCACCACTCAGCACCCACCCGTTCGCCCTCCTGGCCGCAGCACAACGGTTCCTGACTCTCTGGCTTGCCGTATTGCCGCTACGGGCCCCGGACAGTCGGCGCCGTGCGGTGGTGCCGGTGGGGCACCGCTGGCGCACAGGTCGACCAGGAGGTGCGCTAGTTGAGCGGCTTCGACCGCTCGCCGGGGCGCCGCAACCAGTAGCCGTACTGCTCGGGGAGCTCAGCAGGAGCGCCGAGCTCGGCACGGGCGCGTTGCACCCAGTACGGGTCTTCCAGCAGGGTCCGTCCCAGCAGGACGGCGTCGGCTGCGCCGTCGGCGATGATCTGGTCCGCCTGGCGGTGCTCCCGGATCAGCCCGACCGCTGCGGCCGGCACACCGGCTGCCTTCACGGCCGTCGCGTACGGCACCTGGTAGCCCAGGCCGCCCTTGATGCGGGCGTCGGGCACGACACCTCCGCTGGAGACGTCGACCAGGTCCACCCCGCGGGCGTGCAGGAGTTGGGACAACCTCACGCTGTCCTGGGAGGTCCAGCCCTGGCGTGTCTCCTGCGGGGCGTTCTCCTCCATCCAGTCCGTACCGGAGATCCGGAAGAACACGGGCAGCCCGTCGGGCCAGTTCGACCGGACCGCGTCGACCACCTCGAGCGCGAGGCGAGCTCGGTTGTCGAGACTTCCGCCGTAGGCGTCGGTGCGCCGGTTGGAGAGGGGGGAGAGGAAGGAGTGGATGAGGTAGCCGTGGGCACCGTGGATCTCGACCACCTGGAACCCGGCCTGGTGGGCGCGGCGGGCGGCCGCACCAAAGGCGGCGACGACGTCGGCGATGTCGGCGGTGCTCAGCTCCTCGGGCACGGGGGCCCCTTCGGCGAACGCCACGGGGCTGGGGCCGATGCTCTGCCATCCGCTGTCCTTGGGCGCCAGCGGCGCCTCTCCCCGCCAGGGCAGGTCCGTCGAGGCCTTCCGGCCGGCATGGGAGAGCTGGATGCCGATGGCCGCGCCCAACTGCCGGACCGCGTGGGTGAGGGGACCAAAGGCCTGTCCCTGCACGTCGTTCCACAGGCCGAGGTCCCGCGGTGAGATGCGCCCATCGGGACGAACAGCCGTCGCCTCGACCATCACCAGCCCCACGCCACCGGCTGCACGTGAGGCGAGGTGCTGGAGGTGGAAGTCGTTGGGCACACCGGTCCTGGGGCCTTGGGAGTCGGCGGAGTACATGCACATGGGTGACATCCACGCGCGGTTGCGGATCGTGAGGTCTCGCAGGCGCAGGGCGGTGAGCAATCCGGCCGTGCCGGGCTCGGCCGGCTCCTGGGTGCTCGCAGGTGTGGCGGCGGTCATCGGTTGCTCCGTGTCTCGGTGTGGTCGTGTCGTGGGTGTCGCCGCGTCGCCGGGTCGTGGGTGCCCGTATCGGCCCTGGGCCGCCCCTCGGCGCTACCGCGGCGCCGGCAGGGCCACGGCAGCCAGTGACTTCTTGCCGCGCCGCAGCACTGCGTACCGCCCGTGCAGCAGCTGGACGTCGGCGATGGTGGTGCTGGGGTCGGTCAGCTTGGCGTTGTTGATCGAGGCGCCGCCGGCGGTGATGGTCCGGCGGGCTCCGCTCAGGCTCGAGGCCAGGCCGGTGTCGACGAGCAGCTGGGCCACGGGCACCCGCTCGTGCGCCGGGGTCGCCGTGGGCAGCTCCTGCAGGGCACCCCGCAGGGTCGACTCGTCGACGGCTGCCAAGTCCGAGGCGCCGAACAGGGCTGCCGAGACCTCCTCGACAGCTGCCACCGCGTGCTGGCCGTGCACCAGTGCCGTCACCTCGCGGGCCAAGGCACGCTGGGCGATCCGGGCGCCGGGATCATGGGCAGAACGCTCACCGAGGTCCTCGATCTCCGGGCGCGGGCGGAAGCTGAACGCCTTGAGGTAGTCGAGGACCTTGGCGTCCTCCGCGTTGAGCCAGAATTGGTAGAAGGCGTACGGCGAGGTGAGCGCGGGGTCGAGCCAGACCGCCCCGGACTCGGTCTTGCCGAACTTCGTCCCGTCGGCCTTGGTCAGCAAGGGCGTCGCCAGCGCGTGCACGACCCGCTGGTCCACCCGACGGACGAGCTCGCACCCGGCGGTGATGTTGCCCCACTGGTCCGAACCGCCCAGCTGCAGCACGCATCCGTAGCGACGCTTCAGCTGCAGGTAGTCGTTGCTCTGCAGCAGCACGTAGGCGAACTCGCTGAAGCTGATGCCGGTGGTCGCCAACCGTCGGCTGACGGCCTCGCGGTCGAGCATGCGGTTGACGCTGAAATGCTTGCCGACATCGCGCAGGAAGTCGATCACCGACATCGGCTGGGTCCAGTCCAGGTTGTTCACCATGCTCGCCGCCGCGGGCCCCTCGAAGTCCAGGAACGGTGCGATCTGCGCCTGCAGCCCGCCGACCCAGTCCGCCACCACGGCGGGCGGGTTCATCGTCCGCTCAGCAGACGGGCGCGGATCGCCCACCAGGCCGGTCGCACCCCCCACCAGGAGCAGCGGCCGGTGCCCCGCCTGCTGCAGTCGCCTGGCGGTCAGCACCTGGACCAGGTGGCCCACGTGCAGGCTGGCCGCGGTGGGGTCGAACCCGACGTAGTACGTCAAGGGACCCGCCTGCAGAGCTGCTCGCAGGGCGTCCTGGTCGGTGGAGCGGGCCACCAGGGCTCGCCACCGCAGGTCCTGCCAGACCTCGCTCACCACGACGGCCTCCTCGTTGCTCGTTGCCTGCGCCATGACCTACCGTCCGAGCGTACAACCAACCGGTAGGTAGGCAACGAACGTCAGCAAGGAGTACGCGATGAGCAAGACCGTGCCGGACGCCGTGGCGGCCACCAGGCCGACCGGAGCGACGGCCGTGCGGGTCGGGGTGTGGTTCGCCGCATCGCTGGCCCTGGTGACCGTGCTGGGACCGGCGGGGACGGACATGTACCTGTCCTCGCTGCCCGACATCGCCTCCCAGCTGGGGGTGGGTGCCGGTCAGGTGCAGCTGACGTTGACCGTCTACCTGCTCGCGATGGGCTTGGGCCAGCTGATCTTCGGGCCATTGATCGACGCCTGGGGGCGGCGCTGGCCGCTGGTCGCCGGCGTCGCCATGTTCGTCGTCGCGTCCTTGTGGGCGGGCAGTGCAGGCTCGTTGGGCGTCTTCCTCGCTGCGCGCGTGGTGCACGGCCTGGCTGCCGCGCTGACGCTCGTCGTGGCGCTCAGCATGGTCCGCGACGTGGCCAAGGGAGCCAGGGCGGCTCAACTGTTCGCCCTGCTCATGACGATCGAGGGCCTGGCGCCGGTGCTGGCCCCCACCGTGGGTGGGATCCTCGACGCGCGGTTCGGCTGGCGTGCGGTCTTCCTCGCCCTGGCCGCGATGGGTGCCGTGGCGCTGGTCAACACCCTCGTCTCGCTGCGTGAGTCCCTGCCGCACGACCAGCGCAGCCCCCTGCGGGCGGGCGGGGTGGTGCGCACCTACCGCCGCGTCCTGGTCGACCGGGCGTTCCTGGTACCGGCGCTGGCCCTGGCCACGGTGTTCTTCGTGCTCTTCGGCTACATCGCCGGCGCCACCTTCGTCTACCAGGAGTCCTTCGGCCTGGCGCCGGACGTCTTCGGTCTCGTCTTCGGCGCGACGGGCGTGGCGGTCATGCTGGGCGCCATCACTGCCGGGCGCACCGTGTCCCGCTACGGGACCGTGCGCGTGTCGGTGTGGGGTGTGGGGCTGTTGAGCGCCGGGACCGTGGTCGCCCTGGTCACCGCCGCAGCCGGTGTTGGCCTGGTCGGTATCGTCGCAGGCATGGCCATCGCCCTGTTCGGGGTCGGCATCGCCGAGTCGACCCTGATGGCGCTGGCGATGTCGTCCCAGAGCACCGGCCTGGGCTCCACGGCGGCCGTGCTCGGTGCGCTGCAGCTCGGGATCGCCTCGGCCGCTACCCCGTTGGCCGGCTCCCTCGCCGCAGCCGGCCCGGTGCCCTGGGTGGCGCTGCTGGTCGCCGCCTCCGTCGTCGCACTGGCCCTGACAAGGACCGCCGCGCGCCAAGCCCCCGAGGGCCTGACCGCCATGGCAGCCCATTGACAGCTCCCACCGAGTTCGACGGTGAGCGCGCGACCCGCCGGGTCCCGCGCTCACCGTCGGCAGCGCGTGTCGCGGCGGTCGCCGTCGACCACTTCGCCGAGCACGGCTACGACGGCTCCTCGTTGGCGACGATCGCCGAGGGCGCGGGGATGAGGAAGGCGTCCCTGTACGCCCACTACGCCGGCAAGGACGACCTTTTCCTGGCAGTGCTGGCCGAAGCGCTGGAGCACGAGACCGACTTCGTGCGGAAGACCTTCGCCGGCGACCAGGGCCGCCCGCCCGGCGGGCGCTACACCCGTGCGCTGATCGACCGCTACGGCGCATCGGTGCACCTGCGGTTCCTCCTGCGCAACGCCTACGCACCACCGGTGGCCGTCCGTGACCAGATGACGACCGCCTACCGCGCACACCTACACGAGCTGGAAGTCGCCTTCGCGCACGCCGCCGACCAAGGACCCGGCTGCCCGCCAGGAGTGACTGCCGTCACCGAGGCATACCTGGGCATCGTCGACAGCCTGCACGTCGAGCTCGTTCACGGAGACGCCCTCATGGTCGAGCGCCGACACCGAGCGATGTGGGACATGTTCACCCGGTGGGCCACCCCCGACAACGACACCTGAGCACCCCCGAGCTCGAGGTCCTCCGCTCGGCGTACCGCTTGCAGTGAGCAGTCAGCCAACCAGCGACACCGAGCTCAGCACGGCCGCCGACGCCGCAGAGCAACAAGCCGACACGCGCAGGAACCGACAAGTGTCCCTCATGGGTGTCGGTTGCTCCATTGCCACAAAACCTCCTGCCTGCCGATCGCTGGCCGGTCAGCGTCCCGCTGCCGATCGCCATCCGGTCAGCGTCCCGCTGACGATCGTCAGCCGGGCGCGGTGAGCGCAAAGCCCGGTAGGCCATGCTGATGGCGTGCTTCCTCCTGCTGGCTCGGGACTGCTGCACGAGTAGGTGACAGTCGGTCTCAGGCGGCGAGGGCCACTTGAGGGGTGTTGATGGTCTCGTACTCGACCGGGGTCAGGCGGCCGAGGGTGTCCTGCCGTCGGCGGCGGTGGTAGGTCCGCTCTATCCAGGTCACCATCGCGATCCGCAGATCTTGGCGGGTGGCCCAGGTCCGGCGGTCGAGGACGTTTTTCTGCAGCAGCGCGAAGAAGGACTCCATCGCGGCGTTGTCGCCGGCCGCGCCGACCCGGCCCATCGACCCGACCATCCCCGCCCGGTTGATCGCGTGGACGAACTTCCGCGACCGGAACTGCGACCCCCGGTCGGAGTGGACGACGCAGCCGGCGACGTCACCGCGCCGCGCCACCGCCGAAGACAACGCGCTGACGGCCAGGCTGGACTTCATCCGGTCGTCGATGGAGTACCCGACGATCCGGTTGGAGTACGCGTCCTTGACGGCGCAGAGGTAGAGCTTGCCCTCGGCGGTGGGGTGCTCGGTAATGTCGGTCAACCACAGCCGGTTCGGGCCGTCGGCGGTGAAAGCGCGCTCGACGAGGTCGTCGTGGACCGGCGGGCCGGGACGCTTGGTCGCGCCGCGGCGGGCCTTGCCGAAGACCGACCACCACCTGTTGTCCGAGCACAGCCGCCACGCCGTCCTGGTGGCCATCGGGTGCCCGGCGGCGCGGGCCTCGTCGGCCAGGTACCGATAGCCGAACTCGGGGTCGTCGCGGTGGGCGTCGACCAACGCGTTGGCCCGGTGCGCCTGGGCGACCTCGCGGGCACCGACGGGGGCAGTCAGCCACCGGTAGTAGGGCTGACGGGCCAGGCCGAGCACCCGGCACGTGAGCGCGACGGGCAGGCCGTCGACGGCGAGCTCTCTCACGAGCGGGTAGAGCCTTTTCCCGGGAGGTTGGCCTGGGACAGGTAGGCCGCGGCGCGGCGCAGGATCTCGTTCTCCTGCTCGAGGAGTCGGTTGCGGCGGCGTAGCTCTCGCAGCTCGGCAGCGTCGCCGCCCGCGCCGGGCCGCTTGCCGTCGGCGACCTCGGCGGCCCTGAGCCAGTTCCGCAGACAGGACTCGGCGATCCCGAAGTCCTTGGCGACCTCGGCGACCGAGGCGTCACCACGGCGGGCAACCGCCACGACGTCGTCGCGGAACTCCTTCGGATGGGGACGGGGCACGGCACACAGCCTTCTAGCGGCACCCGCAGGCACCACACGTCAGGTGTCACCTACTCGTGCAGCAGTCCCGTGTCCGGGCGGTGAGGTCTAGGCGAAGCGCCGCCACGGTCCCGGGTGGACTGCGATGGTGGGCTGGTGCTCCCCTCGTGCCGGTTGAGCCTGGTCGGCCGTCCTCATGTCGTCGTTGCCGGCGGCGCCACGCCCCGCCCTTGGTACCTGAGTGCCCTGACGCGGGCCACCAAGCGGGCCGCCGTCCTGCAGATGCCCGAGGGGCACCACGGCCTGGACTGGCTGACGCCCATCGCCGGCCGCCTGGAGGAGCTCCTCGTCTTCGACTACGAGTGCGACGACCTCAGCGCACTGCAGCACTTCACCAACCTGCGGAGCCTCACCCTCGTCGGGCGCCCGCACCCCATGAGCCCGCCGCTGACCCAGACGGCGTCCACCCTGCGCGAGTACGCCGGACCGTGGTTCCCCGCTCTCGACCCGGTCTTGGCCTCCCCCACTCTGCGCGGCCTGACTCTGGAGCAGCCACCTGCAGACCTCACCGCCCGCCTCACCGCACCGCTGCAAGACCTGCGGTTGCTCAGCGCGCGCAAGCTCACCACCGTCCCGGTCCTCGCCTGCGTCGACACCCTCGCTTCGCTGGAGATCGCCGGCGGACGCGACCTGGACCTGGCCGGCGTCACCGCCTACACGCAGCTGACCAGCCTCTTCCTGCACGGGCGGACGCCGCTGACCTCCTTCGCCGACCTCACCCGCTCCCCCAGGCTCCGGCGCCTACTCCTCGAGGAGTGCTACGCCGTCGACGACATCGACGCCCTGCAGCAGCTCAGCCTCGACGAGCTCCGGATCGTCGGGCGCCCGGAGAGCCTGGACACTCACTTCCTGCGCACCGCGCGCGGGCTCGGCGTCCGGAAGTTCTCCGCTCCCCCTGGCGACGCCCGATGAGGAACCTCATGCCAGCCCCAGGTGTCCTCTAGCGATCGGCATCCGGCACGCGATGCGCCGCCACCGCGCCGCGGTCACGAGGAGGGAGCTCGCGCCCCCTCGGCAGCTGCCACGACGAGCAGCACCGCCGCTGCGCAGAGCACGAGAGCAGGCAGAAGCAGGTACAGGCCGAGACCGACGACCGTGACCACCGCCCACACCAGCGACGCCGCGGCGGCCAGGGACACGAGCAGGGCGGCCCTGGCTGAAGGCGCCCTCGACGCCCCGACCCAAGCGACCACCGTGAGCAGGAGCGGCGCACCGATCACGACAGCCGCGACCGTCCAGCCCTCGTCGACGAGGTCGCCCGCGAACAGGAGCGCGACAGCCACGACGAGAGCTGTAGACACCGCGCACAGCACCGCAGCGGACCTTCGCAACGCGCCACCGCGACCGCGCGAGCCCACGTGCGCCTCCAGCTGGGAGTGCGGGCGTCGGCGCCCACGTGACCACTGTCCCACGCGGGATCGCCGTCCGGTCGCTCGCCCGTGCGCTTCCTATCCGCGGAGGACGTCGACGAGGTGCAGGACGGCGAAGGTGCCCATCCCCACGCCGGCGCCCAGAGCCAGACGTCGCCACCACGCTCGGCTGCCCACCGGGCGTAGACCAGGCTCTTCGACGATCCTTAGCCGCTCAGCTACCCGCCACGCGCGAGAACGCTGCTGCTCCATCTAGGCACGCTAGTCGCTGGCGTCCTCGCGGACCTGGCCGGCGACGATCGCTAGCCGGACAGCGTCCCGCTGTCGATCCCGATCCGGCCAGCGCCCAGCTGACCGGTCATTGGCCGCTCCGTATCGCATTGGCGGTCAACGCTGGGGCGCCTGGCGCACACTGTGCAGATGGAAAGAGATCGTGCGTCAGGGGCGGCCCCGTTCCCCCGCGACACGCCAGACTGGCGGCGTATGCAGCAACGGTCGCCTAAGTTATTTCGGAGCGCAGAATTGCTCGCCGAGTTCAGACGCGAACTTTGGCACCACCTCCCGCACATGTGGCGCAGAGTGGAGGTCGAGGTGTCTAGCGACCCGACGATCGAAGAGCTCGTCGTCAGGGATGCCACAGATGAGCAGTTAATGACTGACTGGTCGATCTTAGTGGGCGACGCCGTACACAACGCCCGGAGCGCCCTTGACCACGCAGTCTGGCGCTTAGTCGAAGCGAGCGGAGAAACTCCCGATCGTTACACTCAATTTCCTACCGCCGCCACACGATCCGGTCTGAAGACCGGGTCGTTGAGGGGTGTCCACCCATACGTCCGCGAGGCTGTTTACGCCCTCGAGCCGTGGGAGGGCGGCGCTGGTCACTGGCTGTGGGTGCTGACCCAGCTCGACAACATCGACAAGCACAGGCTCTTATTACGCATGAGTCCCTCCTCAAACACTTTGATTCTTGTACGCCGCTCCGACACGGAGGAATGGGGTGAGGAGTCGGTGGGCACCGAGGGTCACAATGACGGTGACGTACTGCGCAGTGCGCCGGTCGGGACGATGAGGCGAAGCCAGACTACAGGGACGGTGGAGTTCGTCGAACTCCCTGGTGACACCTGGGACGGTAAGGCAATCCAGGGCTGGAGCCTTCCAGCCGAAATAACTCTCGAACGCTGCTTTGTCGCTGCGGGTGATGCCCTGAACGCAATGAGCAGGGCGATGCGCCGCGCCCTCGAAGAGCAGGAGGGCGGGATAGACCCCACGACGTAGCAGTTGCCCCACAATTCGCAAGCATGCAATGGGAAGCCATCTCGACGAAACAGCGCGCGAAACTGACAATACTGCAGGGCCGCATGTGGAGAAGCGGACAGGTGCAGCGGGGTGCCAACGTGCTGCCTCGCCTCGCCGTCCCAGCAGCCGACCCCCTACTGGCCAGGGAGTCGCTCGCCACGACGAGGGCACGCGGATCCACCGCCGCCATCCCAGTAGACCCGTCCGGATCGACATCCCGGAGAAGGAACCGCATACGGCGACGCCTCTAGAGGCACGGCCGTCGATCCGCCATGGCACGGCGTCGCCTGCTGATCCTCGTCACGCTGGTGACGTGGCCGACTGAGGTCACCGACAGAGATCGTTCGACGCACGCAGGTCTCGAGCCGGCCTCGAGCCTCCTCAGACGGAGGCGGCGGTCGGCTGGCCGGACGGGGGCGCCACCCCGCCTGCCGCCGTCGCCGCGAGCGCGGCCTCGACGTGCAGACGCGCCGAGGGCAGCAGGGGTACGGCGGAGTCCTCCGGGGTGAGCAGCAGCTCGAGCTCGGTGCACGACAGGGCGACGGCCTGCGCCCCGCGCTCGACGAGCCCGGCGACGACGGCCCGCAGGTCGGCCCGGGTGGCGTCGGAGAGCACGCCGCGGCAGAGCTCGTCGAAGACCGCCCGGTCGACGCGCTCGATCCCCTGCGCGTCGGGGACCACGACCTCGAGCCCCGAGCGGGCCAGACGCTCGGCGTAGAAGCCCTCCCGCATGGTCGCGCCGGCGCCCAGCAGGCCGACGACCCGTGCCCCCTCGCGGTGGGCGGCGGACGCGACGACGTCGGCAAGGTGGAGGAACGGGACGTCGAGGGCCTCCTCGAGCGGGCCAGCCGCCTTGTGCATGTAGTTCGTCGCCAGCAGCACGAGGCCCGCCCCAGCACCCTGGAGCGCCAGCCCCTCCCGGCGCAGGAGGGCCTCGGCGTCGTCCCAGCGGTCCTCGAGCTGCATCTCGCGGACGGCGGAGAAGTCCAGGCTGCGCAGGACGAGGTCGGCGCTGGCCAGGCCGCCGCGGCGCTCGCGCACCAGCTCGTTGGCCAGGCGGTAGTATAGGGCGCTGGACTCCCAGCTCATGCCGCCGAGGACACCGATCGTCGTCATGGCGCCCACGCTCCCCCGCAGCGCGAGCCGCGCGCTACGGGCGCAGAGCCGGGGCCTCACCCAAGCGCTGCTTGGGTCCGACGTCGCACCGAGGGCACCATGGCGTCGTGGACCCCCGCCGGCTGCTGCTCCTGCGGACGGTCGGCGACGAGGGGTCGCTCGCGGCCGCCGCCCGCCGGCTGGGGACGACGCAGCAGGCCGTGAGCCAGCAGGTGGCACGGCTGGAGGCCGAGGCGGGCACCGCGCTCGTCGTCCGGCAGGGCCGCGGCACGGCCCTCACCGAGGCGGGCGCCCTGCTGGCGCGCCGCGGCGCCGACCTCGCCGGCGTGCTGCGCGCGGCGCAGGACGACCTCGCGGCCCTCTCGGGCCTGCTGCGCGG